>JASFIU010000052.1:0-15642 GCA_050122495.1 Desulfobacterales bacterium
CAGCACTTCTGGAAATGAAAAGATGCGGATCTCTAACTATTTGTAATGAGTTGTTCGGGCGAGGAGCTGAAGGTCTAATGACATCAAAATCTTCTTCAAATAAAGTCATCCGATTAGCGGATCGGGCTGCCGGGCGTAAAGCGGATCGGCCGGATCCGTCGACCAAAGGGCGCATGTCGAATACGCGAGTTATTTCCGTAACCAGCGGCAAGGGGGGCGTCGGTAAAACCAATATTGTGGCCAATCTTGGCTATGCGTTTGCACGGTCGGGCAAAAAAGTTCTCATTCTGGATGCAGACCTGGGGTTAGGCAACCTGGATGTTCTGCTGGGACTTGCCCCGAAATTCAATTTATCCCATGTGATCTTAGGTGAGAAGTCGGTCAACGATATTATCGTTGAAGGACCCGGTCAGATGCTCATTCTTCCGGCCTCCTCCGGAATTCAGGAATTGACCCAGTTGACGCAGGACCAGAAGGTTCGAATTCTAAGTGAACTGGATCAATTAATTGGTGCTGTTGATATTTTGTTCATCGATACGGCCGCCGGCATTTCTTCCAATGTGATGGATTTTAACGTGACCGCCCATGAAATTATTGTTGTGGTTTCACCCGAGCCGACCTCAATTACCGATGCCTATGCGTTAATGAAGGTGCTCTCGCTAAAGTACGCCGAAAAATGTTGTAAGGTCATCGTCAATCTCTCCGGTACGAGTCAGCAGGGAAGAGAAGTGTTCCAGCAACTGAACATGGTGACAGAGCGATTTTTAGATATGACGCTCGATTATTTGGGAAGTGTTCTATTTGATGCCAAGATTACCCAAGGCGTCAAACAACAGAAACTTGTCAGCGAACTGTATCCGGATACCCAGGCCAGCCGGTGCTTTTCAGACCTGGCCAGAAAAATATCCGCCTCATCGCCGACACATGTGCCCCAGGGTGGGTCCAATTTTTTTTGGCACCATTTGATTGAAAACAATTTTGCATAATTGGAGAATTAAGGCTTTATGGCACTGGCACGCACGCGAACAAAAAAGATACCCCAAAAAGATCCGGTTTATCGCGAACAATTAATCACCGAGTATCTACCCTATGTGAAACGCATCGTTCATCGGTTGGCAGTTCATCTTCCCGCCACGGTGGATATCGAAGATCTGATGAACGTCGGTGTTATCGGTTTGATCCAGGCGGTGGATCGCTATGATTCAACTCGGGATAATAAATTTATGACCTATGCGATCTTCCGCATCAAAGGCGCGGTGTTGAGCGAATTGCGTGCGCGCGATTTCCTTTCGCGATCCAATCGACGCAAAATAAGAGAATTAGAGAATGCCTTCCTGCGTTTGGAACAGAAGCTGGGCCGCGAGGCTGACGATCGGGAAGTGGCCCAGGAATTAGGGGTCGACCTGGAGCAGGTCCATCGCACCAAACAGATGTCCAGCATCTCCTTTATTAGCCTTGAAGAATTGGGCGTATCCTCCAAAGATGAGAAAGAAAAGCTGCTGAGCTATTTGGTCAATAATGATGATGATGCCTTGAGCCTGACGAAAATAAAGGAGTTAAAGGAGGCTTTGGCGCGGGCCATCGAACAGCTTCCGGAAAAGGAACGCCTGGTTATTTCGCTTTACTATCTGGAAGAATTGACAATGAAAGAAACCGGCAAAGTCCTCGGCATAACCGAATCGCGCGTATCTCAGATCCATTCTCAAGCCATTTTGCATTTACGGGCAAAGCTGAGAAAATTAAAATTACTGGATGAATCATCTTAAACATTCGGAAGTGGGTGGGGGAAGGGTGAGATAAAATCTGAAATCAGAGGATTGAATCATGGTAGAAGATATCAATTTCCCCGAAAGATTACCCGCGGTATCAGCGACAGGGCGAGTCGATAAGATCAAGCGCAAAAAGCGCGAAGAAGAAAAGCCGCCTTTTGAAAAATTCCTGGATACGGAAGATCAAAAAGAAAAACAGAAGAAAAAAAGAAAAAAGGGATCCGACAAAGTTGTTATTGCGAGTAAAAAAGAGAAACACCAAACTCAAGATTCTAGCGCTTCATCCAGTTCATCCGGCCCTGCAGAAGCAGAAGATGATCCTGATAAGAAAATAATTGATGTGCGGGTCTGATGGGGATTTTAGATTTCGGATTTCGGATTGCGGATTTTGAATGCTCGATAAGTTTGATAATCGCAATCTGCAATCCGAAATCTGCAATCCGAAATCATAATTGCTCCATGGTAGAGGCTTTCAAGAACATTGGCAAACTAGACATTAGCTTCTTATTGTAAACGAAGAACATTCGGTTCTCCGCCTGAGGCGGAGCCGGGGTAGGGAGTGGAAATGGCGTTGCAATCAATCAACCTGTGGGAGATCGGTCTGGATATAGTCCAAATCTGTTTGGGTGGCCTTATTCTATTATACCTTATTCGAAACAAGATTAAACACAAACAGCTATTCCTTAAGACTCCCGACGGAGAAAATCCCCGAAATTTTAATACCGAATTCATTATCCAGGCGGTCCGACAGCAATCCGACTTGGCCTTTGCGCATATAATGGAAACCATCGATAAAGAGCGCCAAACCTTGGATGCTTATTTTGAGCTAAGAGAAGGGCAGATTGCCTCAAAAATGCTGATGCCGGCAGCGGGTCACGTTGTCGCTCAGATCCCCAATTCGGAAGCAGCAGATCAAAATGCTGCAGATACGATTTATAGTGAAATCGAAAACCTGGCCGGACAGGGAATGAGCTTAGAAGATATTTCAGAAGACTTAAATGTCCCTAAAGGCGAAGTCGAACTGGTTTTGAAACTTAAACGCTTGAGTGCCGAAGCGACTAAAAATAAGCACAACCCACCTGCATGAACCTGCCATCTTAAAAATACCATTATCGAGGACGAGGAGGAGTACGAGGACGAGATTTTGCAAGGTTTCTCCTCGTACTCGTCGTCGTCCTCGTCCTCGATATCTAATGACCAGTGGCTGAGCCCATTGGCGCCTACGAGCGTTATCTCAAAATAAAAAGCAGACATTTTCTGATATCAACAAAATAACCAACTCAACAGAACAAGGCGCACAACCACCCAACCCAAAACAATTTTTAAAATTGCGGACGGGACGCAAGCTAGGCAGATCAAGAAATAATCGGCAAAAAATACCGCCTCCAGGCCACCTGAATTTTCCGCGTTCTTCGAATTTTTTGGATGCCGGACACCACGGGATAATGGGTGTAGCGATCATCCTGCCGATATATTTTTTAATCAACTAATATTGTTATAAAAAACAGCTTAATTGATTTATTGCAACCCGCCCATTATCTCTTTTTGCGGTTCCTGAATTTTAGGCATCATTGGTATGTGTCTTGCATTCCTATCCCGGCAGATGGATTGTCCGCCTCGAAAAAGCGTCAGTCTTTATCAGAAGCGAGGTTGTGATTCCATTATTTAGCGGACAATTTTAGATAAGGAGTTTGTCAATGAGTGGATCGATTTACATGGCCGCAACCGGTGCTTTGGCATATGAGAAGCGGCTGCAGATGATTTCCAACAATCTGGCCAATGTCAATACCGTCGGTTTTAAAAAAGATCTGAGTCGTTTTGAGGCCTTTGACCTTTCGGTCCCCGACAACATTGAAGCATTACCCCTTAGCTGGCAACAATCACAGGCCCCGGAATACTGGATGGAATACAGTACCTACACCGATTTCTCCTCCGGTGATAAGAAAAAAACCGCCAGCCCATTTGACCTGGCCATAACCGGCAGAGGTTTTTTCTGTGTCAAGACGCCGGATGGCATTCGCTATACCCGCCGAGGAGATTTTACGGTCAATTCAGACGAGGTGCTGGTTTCCCATGAAGGCTACCCGTTAATGGGGCGGGGTGGCGAGATTCAGATAAAGCTTTCAAAACCCTCGGGAGACATGCGTGAATTTTCGGTGTCCGAGGACGGTTATGTGACGGTTGATGGATCTCAAGTCGATCGACTTCGCATTGTTGATTTTACAAATTCTTCCGGCCTTGAAAAGGCAGGCCATGATCTTTATCGCGCTGTAAACCCTCGAACCCTTGAGGAAATGGATGAAGATTTTAAGATCAGCCAGGGCTTTCTTGAAATTTCAAATGTCGAGGTTGTCAAAATGATGACCGAGATGATCGAGGTGTTGCGCGGATATGAATCCTATCAGAAGATGATGCGTTCCATGGATGATATGAACGCCAAGCTGATTAACGATGTTGGGAGTTCGGTATAGTGGAAAGTTATGGGCGATTCGTTATTTGTTATTTGTAAACGAATCAATTGCATATGAAGGTAATCTCAAACAACAAGTCATAATTAACGATTAACAAATAACCTTCGAACAACAGGAGACAAAATGATACGCAGTTTGTGGACTTCAGCCACCGGTATGCAGGCTCAAGAGCTCAACATTGATGTGATTGCAAACAATCTCGCCAATGTGAATACATCCGGCTTTAAGAAAAGTCGGGCTGAATTTCAGGATTTATTATACGAAAGTATGCGACCGGCCGGGGCCGCTTCATCGCAGGATACGATTGTTCCTACCGGAATTCAATTGGGGCATGGCACGCGTCCTGCGGCGGTCCAAAAACTTTTTGGCCAGGGCGATTTTCAAAATACAACCAATGAACTCGACTGGGCCATTGAAGGCGATGGATTTTTCCAGATCGAATTACCGAATGGAGATACGGCCTACAGTCGTTCCGGAGAATTCAAGCTGGATGCGGATGGCCGCATCGTCAATCCGGACGGCTTTCCACTGGTGCCCGAAATGACCATCCCACAGGACACGATATCCATTACGGTCGGAATGGATGGGACGGTGTCCGTTATCGAGGCCGACGACCCCACACCGACCGAGATCGGCACCCTTGAAATGGCCCGTTTTGTTAATCCGGCCGGGTTAAGGAGCTTGGGTAAAAACCTTTTTTCCCCCACCGAAGCATCGGGAGATGAAATTACCGGTACCGCCGGAGAAAATGGCTTTGGTACGATCGCACAGGGGTTTTTGGAAATGTCCAATGTGAGTGTTGTGGATGAGATGGTCAGCATGATTACCGCTCAGCGGGCCTATGAAACCAATAGTAAAGTTATCCAGACAGCGGATGACATGCTGCAAATGGCAAATAATCTTAAACGGTAACGGATCAAAATGAATGCCTCTATCTTAACATTTAAAAAATCGAAACGGCTTGGACTGAACGTGCTCATTTTTGGGGCAATCGCCTCTGTTTTGGCGGTAACCTCAACGCTTGCGGCCGCAGAAATGATCACGATTCGGCTTCTGGATCAGGTTGAAATCGAAACCACCGAGGTTTTATTAGGTCAGATTGCCTCCATCGAATGCAGCAACACCCGACAGGCTCAGCAGCTGAAGGAAATCGTCATCGGGAAAGCACCATCGCCGGGCAAAACCCGCCATTACGATCAACGGCAGCTTAAGACGCGCTTAAAGCAACATCAGATTAACCTAGCTGGTGTTACCCTGGAGGGCTCCCGGCGTGTTAGAATTTCGCGCAGCCACATCGAAATCGACAAACACGAAATCGAAAAAATTGTTGCTGACTTTATTACCCAGAACATTCCCCAGGAAGATAAATCGGTGCGGATCAAGGAGATAAAGGTTGCTGAAAAGGTGGTTTTGTCTAAAGGCCGCATTGCTTACAAAGTAGCGGCACCGGGCATGCGACCGTTGAAGGGGAGCTGTTCGGTTGCGGTCGATTTTAGTGTGAATGGACATTTTGAAAAGAAAGTGTGGGCAACTGCCAAAATTGAAGTATGGGGATCTGTGGTGGTGACGCGCAAACCGTTGGGCAGGTATAAGCCGATTACTGAAGATGATATTATGCTGCAAACCATGGACCTGACCCATCTATCTTCCAATGTCGTCACCGATCCTGAAACGGTGCTGGGCAAACGCACCAAAAGAGCCATCGGGGCTCAAAATCCTTTAAGGACGGACAGTATCGAACTGCCGCCGCTGGTGAAACGCGGAGATCTGGTGGTGATTGTCGCCCAATCCAAGGGCTTGAAAATTACGACCCGCGGTCTGGTTAAGAAAAAAGGGCGTCTGGGCGATCGAATTCCGGTCGTCAATGTGGACTCTAAAAAAGTGCTTTATGCCCGTGTGATCGATTCCAACACCGTGCAGGTGGATTATTAATGCTTTTCATTCTTGTTCGATAAGGAAAACCAATGATGCCAAAACTCACTCAATCTTTAATCGGGTTAACGATCGGCGCTCTGCTATCCATCAGTCTGGCGGGTTGTGCCACAATCGAGCGGACAGCGCCGCCGGTGGCTGAAAAAATGCCGCTTAAAAAAGAAATTGAAATTACGGCACTGCCGCCAGCGCCGGTGGAATCTAATGGATCCCTCTATGATGCGCGCAGCAATTTTAATGGATTTTTCATTGATACCAAGGCCCGGTCGGTGGGCGATATTGTCACGGTTAATATCTCGGAGTCTGCCAGTGCGACCAATTCGGCCGACACCCAAACCGGTCGAACCTCCAGCCTGGCGGCCGGCATCAATACGCTATTTGAGACCGAAGATTGGTACCGCAACAAAATTTTGCCCAATATCCCCAAGGATCTGCCCAGACCGGATCCTTTCGGGAATCCATCGGTCGAAGGCAGCATGAGCAGTGATTTTGACGGCTCGGGCAGCACCTCACGCAGTGGCGATCTCAGCGCCTTTATCACCTGCCGTGTCACCCAGGTATTGCCGAACGGTAACCTCAAAATTGTCGGTTCGCGTGAAGTCCTGGTCAACCACGAAACCCAGATGATCATTTTGTCAGGTGTCATTCGACCCCGCGATATCAGCGATGACAACGTGATTCTATCCACTTTTGTTTCGGATGCAAAAATCGCTTATAGCGGGAGCGGTATCGTCAATGACCGCCAGCGTCCGGGCTGGCTGGCGAATATATTGAATTCAGTCTGGCCGTTCTAAATGGATTAGGTGAAGGAAATAAACGATGAATATACAAGTTCATATGCCATTTGTTCACCGCTGGGTCGCATCGATTTTACTCGTGCTGATATGTTTGATCCTTTTGATATCGAATGCCGATGCGGTGCGAATTAAAGACATTGCCGACATCAAAGGGGTGCGCGGTAACCAGCTGGTCGGATATGGGTTGGTGGTCGGGCTGGAAGGCACCGGTGACAGTGATGATTCCTTATTTACGATCCAGTCCCTGGCGAGCCTGCTGGAGAAAATGGGCGTGACCGTACAGACGGATGATATCGAGGATGTCGAAAATGTAGCGGCCGTCATGGTGACCACCGATCTGCCGCCGTTTGCCACTCTGGGCAGCCGCATGGATGTGCTGGTGAGTTCTATCGGCGATGCCGAAAATTTGCAGGGCGGGACCTTGTTGTTTACCCCCCTGAAAGCCGCTGACGGCAGAGTCTATGCGGTGGCGCAGGGGCCGGTGAGCACCGGCGGATTTTCGGTTAGCGGGAACTCCGGTGATCAGGTTCAAAAGAATTTTCCCACCGTGGGCCGGGTGGTCGGCGGTGCGCTGGTCGAAAAAGAAATACCGTCAAATTTTAATCAAAAAGATTCCCTGACCCTGGCGCTGCACGAACCTGATTTTACGACGGCCAGTCGGGTTGCCCAGGCAATTAATCGCGCGTTTTATAGCCAACTCGCACAGACCGAGAACGCGGGCTCCATCCAGGTCCGGGTTCCCGAAAATTACCGTGGGAATACGGTTCAATTCGTAACGATGATCGAAAGCCTGGGGGTTACCCCGGACATGGTATCCAAAATAGTGGTGAATGAGCGCACCGGCACCGTCATTATGGGGGAAAATGTGCGCATTTCGACCATTGCCATTGCCCACGGCAACTTGAGCATTCAAATTGATGAATCCCAGGATGTTTCGCAGCCCTTGCCGTTTTCACGCGGGGGGGAGACCATTGTCACCCCGGAATCCGAAATCTTGGTGAAAGAAGGTAAAAATCCCTTATTTCTGGTCGAATCAGGCGTCAGTATCGGTGAGGTTGTCAAGGCCTTGAACGCACTTGGCGTTACGCCCCGTGATCTGATCGCCATTTTCCAAGCCCTTAAAGCGGCCGGCGCACTGCAGGCTGAATTGGAGGTGATCTAATGGCTGATCCCTTATCTATACCCAAATTACCCGTCAATATATCTGAGATTGTGGGTCCTTCTAAAGAGGGTATCCAGCGCGCGGTGGAATCAAATAAACGCCCGCAAGGCGAGGTTCAAAAAAACGCGGCGCTAGGCGATGCCTGTTTACAGATGGAATCGCTATTTATTCATCACCTGTTGAAAGAAATGCGGGCCACGATTTATAAGTCGGGTTTTATCAGCGGCGGTCGGTCCGAAGAGATCTATACATCCATGCTGGATGCAGAAACCGCCAAAAGCATATCGTCAAGGGGCGGGATCGGACTGGCACAAATGCTGTTGCATCAGCTTGGCAATCGCGCTGCTGAGGCCGAGGCGGAAGAATCTAATGACTAAAGTTTTTAATGATTTAGCCGATAATTTATACGAAAAGGGTGGCATTTTCGATTGAGTCGAAAAATTAGATTTAAACGTTAATTGGACGGTCGATATTAAAAAATAGTTGCAATTTTTAGGGACGATACTCATATGGAACTCCTTCTGAAAAAACTACTCGGGCTGCTTGAGCATGCGACTGAACTTTATCAATCGCTACATGCCGTTGTACAACAGGAAAAAGACGCTGTCGTGGGTCTGAATTTACATCAGTTGAATCAAGCCTGTAAAGCCAAAGACAATTTGCTTTTAAAACTGCGAATCCTCGAAGAGCAGCGTGAACAGCTTATGGACCAATTGGCATCCGATTTAAACTGTTCACCCCAAGAGATCTCTTTAACCCGGCTATCCGAGTGGGTGGAAGAACCCTATGCCAGTAAGCTGCATGAGCGCAGCACGGATCTGCTAGCGCTGATTCAAACGCTGCAAGCCGCCAATCAGCAAAATAAGGCGTTATTGTCGCATTCGCTGGAATTGATTCATGGTTCTTATAATCTCTTAAATAATGCCATAGCGGACAGTCCGGTATATTACCGGAGAGGCGAAGTTCAAAACAACGGACAAACGGGTAAACTCGTATGTGGTGATATTTAACAAACAATCCGGTCCTGCCGGTGTAGAGGTTTTGCAACGGGGGCCATGATACCAAGAGGGCTTTATGGATGACACAAAATTAATCGAAATCCTAGCAAAGGTAAAATCGTTTCCGACAATGCCGGAGGCCGGCACGAAATTACTTGCGGTGCTTGAACAACCGGAAACTGAAATACATGAAATCGAGGAGATTTTACGTTACGATCCAGGACTGACGGCCAACATCCTTAAGTTAGCAAACTCTGCCTATTTTGGTATTCCATCAAAAATCGGTTCCCTTAAGCAGGCTGTTATGGTGCTGGGTTTTAAACGTCTTACTCAGCTGGTGGTGGCTTCGTGCGTCAGCGCTGTGATGGATCGAGCTGTTACCGGCTATGACCTGCCGCCCGGGAATTTGTGGCGGCACTCGATTGCCGTATCCCTTGCAGCGGAAGCACTGGTAAGGGACAAAAACAAGACGGTCTCTCAAGATGTGTTTACGCCGGCGCTTCTCCACGATGTCGGTAAGCTGGTTTTAGGAAACTTTGTCAAGGAGGAACTGGAGGCCATCGAGAGTATTGCGGCCAAAGGCGTACCGTTTGTGGTTGCCGAGAATATGATTCTGGGGACGGATCATGCTGAAATCGGCGCCCAGATTTTAACCCATTGGAATTTTCCCAAAGAAGTCAGCGATGCGGTTCGCTGGCATCATGATCCGGATTCACCTAAAGCGGTCACCCCCCAAATGGATATCGTGTATCTGGCCAACTTGTTATGCCAAACCGACGATACCAGCGATGAAAACGGAGGACAAGCCGTCGAACTGTCACCTGCAGTCATCGAGCGCCTGGGGGTTCAGCTGGATCAATTTGAGGAAATTTCGGTTAAAATTGCCCAGTGGGTGGACGATCTATCGGATGCCCTGGCATTTAACTAGAACCTATCTCAAAAATGCGTCTATGGGCCCAGGGCGGTGTTGTCCCGCGAATTGAAATACTCACGTACTGCGTGTACGCTCCGTTTTCAATTCACGGGACGCCTAACCCTGAACCCTGATCCACATTTTTGAGATAGGTTCTTGAAAGATTTGAAAATTAATGAACGTCATTAATTAAAAGGAAACCAAGATGTCAGATCTGAATGCAATTCTGAGTACAGCGGGACAGGCCCTTACCACCCAGCAGCAGGCCATCAGTGTAACCAGTCACAATATTGCCAATGTGAACACCCCCGGGTATTCGCGTCAAAAGCTGGTGATGACGACGAGTCCGCCGGTGGATTCTGATGTTGGGCCGATGGGCACCGGAGTCGACGCTGTTGAAATCAAACAAATCTATGATCGGTTTATAAATGCCCAGATCCTTAATGAAAGTCAGGAGCTGGGAAGGTGGGATGCACAGAAAAATGGCGTTGAATCACTGGAAATGATATTCAATGAAGCTTACGGATACGGTCTGAGCGAGGCCATGAGTGAGTATTGGAATGCCTGGCAGGCCTTAAGCAATAACCCCGCCGGTCTCACTGAACGGCAAGTGCTTTTGACGCGGGCGCAGATATTAACCTCCACGTTCAACAAACTGGATTCTGATCTGACCCGATCTCAGCAGGATCAGGATCTTGCAATCGAGGCAGCCGTGGCCGAAGTCAACCGGCTATCGGCCCAACTTGTCGATCTGAACCAAAAGATTGTCTCATCCGAGAGCGGCACTCAAATCGCCAACGACTTTCGAGATCAGCGCAATCTGGTGCTAAAAGAGCTCTCCGGATTGATCGATATGAATGCATTTGAAGATGCAAGTGGTAGTATTTCGGTGCTCACTGCCGGTGGCCGTCCGCTGGTAAGCGCGGCCGAGTCATGGCAGCTGTCCACCCAGCTCAATGTTGTCTCCGGGCTTCAGGATGTCGTCTGGCTCGATGGTGATGGAAACGCGGTCATCATTAACAATGATATCTCCGGAGGTGAGTTAAAGGGCCGGCTTGAAACCCGCGACGGTCTGATTCCCGGATATTTGAATCGTCTGGATGCCTTGGCCCAAACCCTGGTGACCGAAGTCAATAATTTGCATCAAACCGGGTTTGATCTGAACGGAATAGCGGGTGAGGTGTTTTTTGACGGGACCGGTACGGCGGCGGATATTGAAGTCAATGCGAATATCCTCGGCGACTCCAATCTAATTGCCGCATCATTCGATCCGGCGCCCTTACCGAGTGCCCCGGGTGACAACCGCAACGCCGTTGAAATCGCAAATCTGCAGCACCAGCTGCTGATGAACGGAAATACCGTCACTTTTAATGATTACTATAGCTCACTGGTTAGAGATGTCGGCAGTGAAGTTTTGAAATCGGATTCTTATTATACCCATCAATCCGAAATGCTGGCGCAGTTGGATAATTACCGCGAATCGATTTCAGGGGTTTCATTGGACGAAGAGATGATCAATTTGATTAAATTTCAGAACGCGTATGCGGCTGCCGCCAAACTGGTCGCCACAGCAGACGAATTGATGGAAACGGTTTTGCAGATGGTCTAAAAAGCGAACGGTCGCTTGGAGAACGTTTACATGCAGTTCTTAAAAAAGTCGGCAAGCTTTCTTGCCGCTAGAATCAAATTCCCAGATAGGGGGGATCATGCGAGTTACCCATAATACCATGATACATTCAATTGTGCGCTACCTGACCCGCCAGAACGAAGCGCTCTTTGATCGACAGAATACCATCGCCTCGGGCAAAAAAATTAACAAGCCTTCGGATGATCCACTCGGTATGGGCAGGGTGTTGGATTATCGGCAAACCATTGCCTCGATTGAACAATATCAGACCAATATCCAGAGCGGGAAAACGCGGCTGGAGGTTGTCGATGCCAATCTGGACCTGGTTGATGAATTGCTGGAGGTTGTTAGAGCCATTGCCGAAGATGAGGCTGGTGGAACAACTGAAAGCCGCCTGCGGGCGGCGGATAACCTTAAAAATCTGTATGACCAGATACTTGATCAGGCCAACGCAAAATTTAACGATAACTATTTGTTCTCCGGTTATCAAACCAAAACCGCCCCTTTCTCTCGTGATGATACCCAGGCGACCACATTTGATCAATTCACCATCACGTACAACGGTGATGCCGGGGATGTGGAGTTCATCGTTGGCGATAACACCACCGTCACCATGGATGCAGATGGCCAGCCCATTTTCCATGATACCACCCCCGGCGGCATCCAAATTTTCGATGCGATGAGAGATTTGATTGTCGCTATGGAAAATGATGATACCGCGGCAATTTCTACTCAAAGCGGACTGCTTGATGCGGGCCAAACCCAAATACAAGAAATTCGAAGCGTCAATGCCCCGATTTTATATCAACTGCAAACCGCTGAAAATCACTGGGGGCAATATAAACCTAAAATCGAGGATCTGTTGGGTACCGAAGAAACTGCGGATATCACCCAAGCGGTTGTGGAGTTGCAAAGTCTGGAGCTTGCGTATCAAAGCACGCTTGCGACCGCAGCCAGGATCATTCAACCCGGGCTTATCAGTTTTCTGAAGTAAAAAATGAAAAAAATACTTATTATCATTGGCGGTATCGCCCTGCTGGTATTCATTGTCACCCATCCCATTTCCGGTCTGAACAGTGAAAGTGTGGTGCGCTTAAAAGAGGCCGGTGTCAGCGACCGGACGATTCAGATAATGGTCAGAGAGAAGGTCGTTGAAACTTCAGCCTTCAGTGTGCAGGAAATAATTGATATGAAAAAGGCCGGTCTTAGCGAGAAGACCATTCAGATGGTTATTCGGGAAGGTTCTTTTCTCAAGGATACGGCTCCCGTCATCTACGGCAAAGATGTTCGCTCGATTGAGTTTACCACGGCCCAGGATATCATCGAACTCAAAAAGGCCGGGATCAGTGATGAGATCATCCAGGCGATTATTTATGTCGTCGGTGAAAGTTCCGATTCCCAGCGGCAGGAGGCATACGACCTGCTCAGAGACATGGAAATTCGAGTCGATCTGCGAGACGGGGAGTGACGACTTCAATTGCGGATTTTGGATTGCGGATTGCAGATTTAAATGTCAGGCGGGCACCTCTTTAAAATCCGCAATCCACAATCCGCGATCCGAAATCATAGTGATGCCTATAGACTGCCACAAATGCATTTATTATTTTGTTACCTGGGAATCAAATACCCCGCACGGCTGCCGGGGGATGGGGTTTAAAAGTCGGCGGTTTCCGAGCGCGGTGGTGCGTCACATCATGATGGGGAAAGACTGCCTGCTTTTTACCAGAAAGAAAATGAAGAATCGCGATTCATTGAAACCGTCTTCGGTCAAAACCTGACGCTTACTTCAAACGCCAGCGCCTTAAGTGCTATCCCTCATCATCGGCGCAGGCTTCCTCAGTTGCGAATTCAATTTCCGAAGCGCGTTGACGCAAATGCGATTTTAAATCGTTGGCAACCAGATCTGCCGCTTCTTCAAGCAATGTTGGGAAGATTTCCTGGTACCCTTTTGTCCGCAGTTGTTCCCGGACATGTTCCCGGTAATTCTTTTTTCCTTCTTCAACCGTGGCGCGCAACATGTGATACAGATCCATGGTGGCGATTTCTTTTGGAAGGGAAAATTGGCCGACGATGGCGGTTGCCTGACGGGCGATATGTTGTAAATAATTATCGTTTTTCAAAGGTATCTCGGTTTCGAAACTATCGTGAAATTCGACGGCTTCGCAAATTTCCTTGGGCACATTGAAACGCTTTAGGACGATGGCACCAATTTTGCCGTGGCTGATGCCTAAAATTCTTTGCTCAGCGGTGAACGTCGGCAGCCCCTCTGCCTTTTTTAAAGCCACGATTTGGGCGTGTTCTTCTTTAAAATATACGGCGATGACCAATTTCCCGATATTTTGAAGCGTCGCCGCCGTGAAGAGATCATCCAGCTGTTTAAAACTCAGCATTTCGCCTAATACTTTGGCCACGACCGCACAGAATTGAGCCTGCTTCAGGAATTTGTCAAAATTAAAATTTTTCAGCCGCCGGGTAAAATGGTCCATTAATATCGATGTTACGAGAATATCTTTCATTTTAGCGTAACCCAGCAGTTGCACCGCATAATTGATGGATCGAACTTCGCGGCCGCCATAGTAGGCCGAGTTGGCAATGTTTAAAAAGCGTGCCGCCAGGCTCGGAGATAATTTTTCAACGATCTTTTCAAAATTGCTGGTCGGATTGTTGAGCAGGGTGATGATTCCGACAACCTCCGAATCGATCAGCGGAAGTTTGTTGATCTTGGTTTCAATTCTGTTGATGGTTTCTTCAGTTGTCATGAAATCTCTCTCCCAATACAATGATTGAGGAATTCAGGAATTTAGGGATTTAGGAATTAGAATGATTGTTCGACCCTGTCGCTCGACCCAGAGGCTTTCGACGGGCAGCATGCCTTCAATTCCTAAACTCCTGAATTCGCAATTCCTAAATTTACCTGTTACTTTATTTTGTAAATTACGTGGGGGCCACCAAGAGTAATAGCAGCAATAGGCATGCCAAATTATTGAATATCGGCTCCATTTGCGCCCCTGCCGGCAAAAGCCCAAGAAACAGGACCAAATTGACTTAAAAAAATCAATTTTCGGGTTGAGAATCACAAAATAAATTGATATCGCCGGATTTTTTGACAACCCATTGACATATTTTGCCAAAAAGTTGTCGAGCCAAGAAAAAACCCTGTTAGGGGGGGGTACCTAACAGGGTTCGTCGGAGGTGGGAATGAAGGAAAGGAGGAAACTTCATTCCAATGGCTATTTATCAATGCAACTATTGTGCCATTTGAATATATATGAAGATTATAGTGTTAATCGGGCCGTTTGGATACGTCTCGCAATTTAATTAATAAGTGTTTTCAGTTAGTTAAGCAGTAACCCGAAATGCCGAGGAATTTCAATGCTGTTTTTTAATTTTTGCTCTGATAATGTCAAATTGGGCAATATTTTGTCAATTATCTGGCAACTGGGCAAAAATTTCTGTCAATTTAGCGCCTTCAAATCCTGTTAATCATGGTTCATAAATTTTAAATTATTATATGATATCAGAAAGTTAATCTATATTATACCCTTAAAGATGCATGATGGCAAGACTTACCAATTTCGTATTCAAATAACCATTCCTGTTTTTTTGGCAAAATGTTGTTCAATTGCAAAATGCAAACACAAAATTTGCAATTTGCGAATTTCTGGTCATCGATCCGATTTTATCGTTATATTTGGTTAAGTTTTTGAGCAATAGGCCGATAGTATTATATATTCTCTTGACCAAGGAGCTGTTTAATTGGATGAATGAACACCGGGAAACACTATCGGTTACCCAGGCGGCCGCTCTTTGCGGCGTCGGCCGTACTACCGTGGGGTATTGGATTCGCTCAAAAAAACTGCGTGCCAGCCGGACCGGAAAAAAGTATCAGATTCCGGTTCAGGATTTGCTGTATTTTTTAAAAGCAGAAGGACAGGAGATTCCTGTGCAGCTGGAAAAGCAGAATTTAAACAGA
>JASFIU010000053.1:0-15589 GCA_050122495.1 Desulfobacterales bacterium
AACATCCTGGTTACCGGCGGATGCGGATTTATTGGAACCAATTTTATCTACCACCTTTTTTTGAACCCTGATTTTGATGGGCGTATTATCAACATCGATAAACTGACTTATGCCGGCAATTTAGAAAATCTGATCCCCGTCGAAAAAGAATTCAAGGAGCGCTATATCTTCATACAGGCTGACATCTGTGATCCCGAATCATTGAAGGATATTTTTGAAACTTATGCGGTGGATACGATTTGTAACTTCGCCGCCGAATCCCACGTCGACCGTTCCATTGCCGCTCCGGATGCATTCATTAAAACCAATATCGAGGGGACTTTTTGTTTGCTGGAAATCGCCCGCCGGCAGCAAAATCAGCTGGTTCTGTTTCATCACGTGAGCACCGATGAAGTCTATGGATCGTTAGGTCTGGAGGGCCATTTCACCGAAGAGACACCTTACCGGCCGAACAGCCCTTATTCGGCATCCAAGGCATCTTCGGACCATCTGGTCAGAGCTTACGCTAAAACGTATGGCCTGCCGGTGACCATTTCCAACTGCTCAAATAATTACGGCCCCTACCAGTTTCCGGAAAAAATGATTCCGCTGATGATTTTAAATGCCCTGGAAGGCAAACCGCTGCCGGTTTACGGTGAGGGCCGCAATGTAAGGGACTGGTTGTATGTAAAGGATCATTGCAAAGCGGTCTGGCGGATCATGCAAGCGGGGACCTGCGGTGAAACTTACAACATCGGTGGTCAATGTGAAATGGCCAACCTCGATCTGGTCAACCGCATCTGTGACCTGCTTGATGAGATGGTACCGCAGCCCGGTGAGGCACCTCGCCGAGAACTGATCACCTTTGTCAAGGACAGACCCGGTCACGATTTGCGCTATGCGATCGATTTCAGCAAGCTGAAGGACGAATTGGGCTGGATGCCGGATGAATCCTTTGACACCGGAATCAAAAAAACAATCCAGTGGTATCTGGACAATCAAGCCTGGGTGGAGCAGATCAAAAGCGGCGAATACTATCAAAGCTGGATGAAGCAGCATTACGGCGGCGATAAGAAATAGCGGTCTTCAAGACAAGCGTGACTGCTTTAATAGTTAATGCTGTCTTAGAACTTGGGTGTTGCGAGTTTCGAGTTGCGCGTTACCAGTTGAATAATTGAATTTGCTAAACGCGCAACACGTAACCCGCAACCCGCAACATTTCGTTACCTCCTCCATACGTTTCGCATAACTTAATTTGCGATGATAGGATTGAATTATGAAACCAGGAAAAGACTACATCATTTTTCCCCTTGATGTGGACTCCACGGATGCAGCCAGGCATTATGTTGAACTGCTGGCCGGTAAGGTGGGGCTGTTCAAGGTGGGGCTGGAATTGTTTGTTCGCTCAGGACCTGAAATCATTGAATTCATTCATGCCAAAAGCGATGCTCGCGTATTTCTGGACCTGAAACTTCATGACATACCGGCTACAGTGGGCCGGGCGATGGCACGGATTTCAGATCTCGGAGTTGCATTTGCCACGGTTCATGTGGGCGAAACCGAACGGATGCTGGAGGCGGCTGTTGAAGGCGGTCGCGGAAAAGTCGGTATTCTGGGTGTTACCGTTCTGACCAGTGTCTGTGCGGAGGATTTGAAAACCGCCGGTTATCGCCAGGATTTTTATGATGATATGCCGGGCACCGTGATCCAACGGGCTCAAATTGCCCGTAAAACCGGCTGTGCCGGAGTGATTTGCTCAGGACTTGAAGCGCGACAGATCAAGGAAAAATTAGGCCAGGATTTTCTTGCGGTCACTCCCGGGATTCGTCCGGCCTGGACGGTTACAGACAAAGAGGACCAGCAACGAATCACGACACCGGCCCAGGCCGTAACCGCCGGTGCCGATTATCTGGTGATTGGAAGGCCCATCCGGGATGCCGGTAATCCCGAACAGGCTGCGGCTCGAATCGCCGAAGAAATTGAAAATGTGCTTTAGCGCCTTAGATGTTCATTCGTATACCGGAAAAATCTCTCAGGCATTTTTTACCGCAATCCCGCTTCAACGCATGCTTTTTTGACAAAGGGATTCTCGTTCTTTTGGATTCTTTCAATCCGTTTAGCGCGTTCACATTCCCAGCTGTCCACCGGGTCTTGTTCATCCCAGGACTTGAAAAGTTTACGATCTTCTTCAGCGATGAAATCAAAATCGGGGTAGGCCCAATCCATATAAAAATAGACCCTGGCAATATCCCCTCTTACCTCGGAAGGGGGTTCAACTTTATCAAAGGCGATCTCAAGATCGCAATCACCGAATTGTTGTATTTCTTCAGGAATCATCCCGTAATTGCGATCAGATCTTAGCCTTCTGATTTCTCCGATAGTTGGAACTAAATTATAAAGATCACTCTGCATGAGTCTGAATTTTCGATTCACTTTTTCAGCACAATTTCGACCCTTGAAAGGTCTGCTCCTGGCATCCAGGCATTCCGGATGCCCATCGCGCCATTCAGAAAATTTGTATCCAAAAGACGTCAGCGGGACAACATGATCCCACTCAAGCCGGCGCGCGCTCCGCGATTTTCTTTTGGGAATGTAGCCGGCATTATGAATGACATATCGTCCTTGTGTATATTGGGAACCGCAATAAAAGGTGGTCTGATGGCAACGGTAAATCTCCTTTATCAGGATTCTTTGCGCCTTGCTAAAAGATTGCATTGTGCGGTTGCCTTTTCTTTGGGCATGAACAGGTTCTGCCACAAAGCAGATCAAGAACCCTATTAGCAAAAAAGGCGCACTAATTTTGAAAAATATTTTAATGGCTATTCTCCTAGAAGGTGACGCCTTGGCCTTTGATGGTGAGAAGTGGCGCAAGGACATCCCAAGCCATTGATCATTTTCAACGCTTGCGACACCTTACGGTTAGCCGAATCCTTGCGCCGAGCTTATTGTTAGCAGTAATAATAGGATTAAGTCAAGATGGATCCAAATATAAAGGCAGGGCCAAAAACGGCCCTGCCGCCATCCAATGCAATGGGATAATGGAATGTTGCAATATTCCTTTCTTCCACCTTTCCATCATTCCATTGGTTACTTAATCAGAACATAGTTAAATAGCGATACAATGTAATGCCGAGGATAACGGCTCCCACAATTAAGGCAAAGATCATCTGGTCCCTGCTAAACCGTTTCATCCGTTTGCCCATATAATTCCGCAATCCGCATTCCGTAATCCGAAATTTCTAGCTATCTTTGTCCAATTCAAAAGCAGAATGCAGTACCCGCACGGCCAGTTCGGTGTATTTTTCTTCGATAATACAGGAGATTCTAATTTCAGAGGTGCTGATCATCATGATATTAATGTTCTCTTTGGCCAGGGCTGTAAACATCTTTGAAGCCACTCCTGAATGATCCTTCATCCCGACGCCGATTACCGAAACCTTGGCAATTTTTTCGTCACCAAAAACATTTTCGGCCTCGATTTGTTGGGCGATCTTTTTTTCTATTTCCAGCGCTTCCTTGAAACTGGCTTTCGGAACGGTAAACGTTAAATCCGTTTGGCCTTCGGCGCGGGTATTTTGAATGATCATATCTACCACAATACCGCCATCTGCAATCGGCGCAAAAATTTTAGATGCAATTCCCGGTTTGTCGGGAACTTTTTTTAAGGTTATACGGGCTTGGTCTTTATCATGGGTTACACCGGAAACAACCAGACGTTCCATTCCGGAATTTTCATCCACCACCATGGTTCCCTCCTCTTCACTGAATGATGATCTGACATGTACGGGGATATTGTATTTTTTGGCAAAACCCACCGAGCGGATTTGCAAAACTTTCGCTCCCAGGCTGGCCATGTTCAACATTTCATCATAGGAAATGGCATCCAGCTTCCTGGCCTGGGGGCAGATATTTGGGTCGGCCGTATAGACACCGTCTACGTCGGTATAGATTTCACAGACGTCGGCATCCAGCGCTGCGGCGATCGCTACTGCAGATGTATCCGATCCTCCCCGCCCGAGGGTCGTTATGTTGCCGTTCGGGTCGCAACCCTGAAATCCAGCTACCACGACGATATTGCGCTGCTGCAGCAGTTCTTTAATGCGATCGGCCCGGATATCGAGGATGCGGGCATTGCCATGGCACTGGTCGGTAAGGACTTCTGCCTGATGGCCCATGAGCGACTGTGCCGGATAGTCCATTGATTTCAGCGTCATGGCAAGCAAGGCGGAAGTCGTTTGCTCGCCGGTGGCCAGCAAGACATCGAGCTCACGTTTGTCCGGGACTTGCGAAATATTGGAAGCCATATTTATCAGATCGTCGGTAATGCCGGCCATCGCCGAAAGTATGACGACAACATCATTTCCTTTTTCATATGTTTTCGCTACACGGGTGGCCACATTCTGAATGCGCTCAAGGTTGGCTACGGATGTGCCCCCGTATTTTTGTACAATTAAAGACATTTTGAATCCTTTTAAATTGAATTTGGCAATGCTTTTAGCAAATTGCCTGCCGGATGTCCATATGCAAATATATCGATTTGTCGGGATTCCTCCCCGGTCAGCGTAAATTGAAACGCGAGATGCTCGGAAAATATATCTCCGGAAAGCTTATCAGCCCATTCGATTGCAATGACTGCATCCTGATGCAGAACTTCATCCAGGCCGATGTCATCCAGTTCGGATAAATGCTCAATGCGATATAGATCCACATGGAACAGACGCAGGCGGCCCGGGTATTCATTGATGAGGGTGAACGTTGGGCTGGTGATATAATACTGTTCGGAAACATCGAGGCCTTTAGCCAATCCCTGAACGAACGCTGTTTTGCCGCTTCCGAGCTCACCGGTTAAGGTAATGATGGATGCCTGTTTCAACATTGCGCCCAGAGCGTTTCCCAGTTTCTGGGTTTCTGTTACGGAATGGGTCGTTATCTGGATGTGTTTGTCAGTCATGAGATTGGGAATACGTTATTGGTTATTAGTTATTGGTTATTCGTGAAAAAGGACGAACATTAATGTCCTTTGCTGAAATCTATTAACAAATTACTAATAACTAATAACAAATGACGAATAACTTTAGCGCAAAAGCATTTAAATACAATTTTAGCTTATGCTGCGGGATTTGCTTCTAATAGTTTTTTTATCTCCCTAGGGATGGCGTTCATGACTTCACCGGCGAGATAACCAATGGGGCCAATGGCTTGCGCCAGTGTGTCGGCTGCGGCACCATGTAGATATACCGCCGCATGCGAGGCTGCCTCCGGGGGAAACCCCTGGGTGATGAAGCCGGCCAGGACACCGGTTAACACATCACCCATGCCGCCGGATGCCATGCCCGGATTGCCGGTGGGATTAATATAGGCGCTGCCGTCGGGGTGCGCAATAACCGTTGCGGCGCCTTTTAACACCAGATGCACCTTGAAATGGGTGGCAAACTCCCGGGCGCACTGCAGCCGATTCTGTTGGACTTCTGCGGGGGTGACACCGATCAAGCGTGCCATTTCTCCGGGATGGGGTGTGAGAACCGCCGGGGATTTGAGGCTTTTTAAAAGCTGGGTCTGCCCGGCGATGTTGTTGAGTCCGTCGGCATCAATAACCACAGGGACCGGGCTTTGGCTGATAATTTTTCTTACCAGTTTTTGAGTTTCTTCGGCCTGGCCGATGCCGGGTCCGATCGCCAGGCATGTTTTGCCGGCCGCCAACTTTTTTATTTTTTCAGCCGCACCGGTTGCGAGGGTTCCATTTTGGGTTTCCGGCAGCGGTGCGGTCATCACTTCCAGCGCCTGGGTTTCAAGAATGGGGTTTAGACTTTCGGCGATGCCGAGGGTAACCAATCCGGCACCGGCCCGCATGGCGGAAACGCCTGTCATGGCGGCTGCGCCGGTTTTGCCGATCGAGCCGGCGATAACCAGCAAATGTCCGGTTCGACCCTTGTGCGCGTCCGGGGAACGGGGTTGCAGGTAAGTGCGAATCTGTTCAGGTGTCATCAGGTATTGTTTCGGATCGACCGCTTGCACCACAGCGCCGGGGATTCCAATATCGATAATTTCAAGCGATCCGGTATATTCGGCACCCGGATAGGTGAAATGACCGATTTTGGCAAGGCCAAAGGTGGCGGTGCTTTGCGCCCGGATGCACGTACCGCAAGGCTGGCCCGTATCGGCGTTTAAACCGGAGGGAATGTCCACGGCAAAAATCGCTATGCCGGCACTGTTGCTCGCATTGAGGG
Source organism: Desulfobacterales bacterium (assembly GCA_050122495.1). Taxonomy (GTDB): domain Bacteria; phylum Desulfobacterota; class Desulfobacteria; order Desulfobacterales; family JAHEIW01; genus JAHEIW01. Next base: position 6,207 of record JASFIU010000053.1, read on the forward strand.
CGTTGATAAAGTCTATGACTGTTTTGAATAACCCCCTGACGTCCGAGGCCAGGCCGGTTCCCAGGATGGCATCTACCAGCAGGCCATGTTTTGACAGGCGGGATTTTGTCTTTGCGAACGTATTTTCGTCCGCAATTTCGATGACCCCGACATTTAGCGGCAATAGACGTTCGTAGTTGGTAGCGGCATCTCCTTTTAGGGCAGCAGTTTCGGCCAGCAGATAGACGCTAACTTCAATACCTTTTTCCGCCAGACATCTGGCAATAACAAAGCCATCGCCGCCATTGTTGCCTTTGCCGCAAATGATGCCCACCCCGGCTTTGGCATGATCGCCGAATTGATCCAGCAACACCCGCGCGGCGCCACGACCGGCTTTTTCCATGAGCTCCAGCCCCGGGATTCCGTGGGTTTCGATGGTCCGGCGATCCATCTCCTGCATTTCAGCAGCAGTTACAAGAAGCATCTAATACTCCGTTAGAAATGCCTAGACTGACCTAAAGACCGGGTCTCACGCAAAGCCGCAAAGGCGCAAAGATGTAAAAGGTTTTTCTTTTGTTTTAATAAAAATTCTTTGCGACTTAGCGTCTTTGCGTGAGCAATAAATTAAAATAGGCAGAATTCCTTAACTTTAGTCACTTCAAACTTTAGTTCACTCTAGTCACTTTGGTTGTTTGGGATACTTTCGCCAACTTATCATATATGTATGATTTCGTTAAACACTTACAACGCCCGGATCAGTTCGATCATCTCTTTTACAGCCGGTTGCATTCCGGTCAGAATGGCTCGCGAAATAATGCTGTGACCGATACTGAATTCATCGATTTCGTGAAGGCCGCTAAATGCCTTGATGCTTTTGTAGCACAAACTGCCTCCGGCCTTTACGCTGAGGTTGAGTTTGTGAGCAAGCTTGACGGCATCCACAATTTTCAAAAATGCCTGGTGTCGTTTTTGAGCGGTTTTGGCCTCGCAATATGCGCCGGTATGAATTTCCACAATACCCGCATTTGTCCTGTGGGCCTGTTTGAGCTGATCCGGATCGGGATCGATTAGAATAGCCGTCGGGATGCCGCTGTTTTGCAGGGTGTCGACGGTTTCCGTTATTTCGTGTCTGTGGACAACCAGGTCCAGACCACCTTCGGTGCTGAATTCCTCCCGCTTTTCAGGCATCAGTGTGACGTGATCCGGCTTTATATCCAAAGCCATGCCGACCATCTCGGTGGTTGCGGCCATTTCCAAAATCAGTTTGCTCTGAATCGTCTGGCGAAGAATTCGAACATCCCTGTCACGAATATCGCGGCGGTCACTGCGCAGATGCACGGCGATACCGTCGGCACCCGCCAATTCGGCCATCAGAGCAGCCGCCACCGGATCGGGAAATGAGCTTTTTCTGGCTTCCCTCAAAACGGCCACCTGATCAATTTTTACGGCTAATCCGGCCATTGCTGAATCTCCCATTGGTCATTAGAAATGGATAAGATCCTCAAAGAACCATTCCAGCGCTAAAGCTTTACTGCGCGCCTATCATTCCACTATTCCATTATTCCATGTAATCTGAATAAAATCGGTATCCTTAAAAGTTCCATGTTTTTTATGTCTTATATAAATTCCTGAGATATCAAGACGCGGCTTTGATTATTTCCAGAAGTTCTTCTGCCTTTTTGTCCATTCTGCGGGCTTCGGCTTTTGTGTTTTCATGATCATAACCGCAGAGGTGCAGAATTCCGTGGATTAGAAGCTGGCCGAGGCGATCCCCCATATTGAGACCGGCGTTTTGCCCTTCCCGATGGGCGGTGTCAGCCGAAATCACCACATCGCCCAACAGGCTGGGCGTAATCTCTGAGAACCGGCCCGCGCGCATGGGAAATGCAATCACATTTGTCGGTCCCTGACGGTTAAGGTAATCGCGATTGAATTGCGCTATCTGGTGATCGTCAACAATAAGGATGGAAAGTTCTGCGTCAGGATAGTCCAAGGCGTTTAAGATGACCGTTGCCGTTTGTTTTATCTTCTTCTTTGAGATCCTGTGATTGCTTTGCCTGTTGTCTATCAGAACTTCCATTCTTCAGTTTTCCTTTTTCATATCCGTCGCCCGCTGACCTTCTTTCGCTATATTCGATCCGGTGATGATGGATGCCGTACAAAATCTTATTGTAGCTTTTGGCGATGTTGTGCAGGTCTTTTAAGGTCAGCTCGCAGGAATCCAGCTGGCCGTCTGAAAAAATTTGATTGATAAGATTTTGTACAAGCCCTTTGATCCTTGAAGGGGTTGGATTGTCCAGGGTTCGCGAAGCAGCTTCAACCACGTCAGCCAGCATGACCAGTCCGGCCTCTTTGGTCTGGGGTTTGGGCCCGGGGTACCTAAAATCGTCAATTTTAACAGCATCAGCCCCTTTTTTCTGTTTGGCTTTTTCATAAAAAAATTTAATGATGCTGGTACCATGGTGTTGGCGGATGGTATCGGTGATCACCTGGCCCAATTTATTTTCTCTGGCGATTTCAACCCCATCTTTAATGTGGGCAATCAGGATCAGACCCGACATCGAAGGCGCCAGTTTGTCGTGCTTATTTTTACCTTCGGTCTGGTTTTCAATGAAATACAAGGGCTTTTTTATTTTGCCGATATCATGATAATACCCGCAAACTTTTGCCAGTAGCGGGTTGGCACCGATTTCCATGGCAGCCGCTTCCACCAGGGAGCCGACAATGACTGAATGATGATAGGTCCCGGGTGCTTCGATCATCAAGCGGCGCATGATCGGACGGTCCAGATTCGCAAGCTCCAGGAGGGTGATATCGGTTGTATAGTCAAAAGCAATTTCGACGAGTGGAACGATGCCGGCCGTTATGATGCCGGATACAATGCCGCCCATGAAGGCAAAGGCCCAATCCCACAGCAGCTTGGAACTTGATAATTCTCCCATGTAAAGGTGTATGGCCGTGGCCAGCACAACATTTAGCAACCCGAGTTTGGTGCCGGCTGTGATGAATACCTTGCGCTCGCGGCAATCCCTAAGCCAGTAGGCCGCCATCGTGCCGTTAATGAGAAAATAGATAAACATCTCAAAATTGTTTTGCAGAATGATGGCAAAACCGATGGCCATTACCAGGGCCATGGGGACGGCTATGGTTAACCCCAGAAATAAGCAAATGATCATCGCCCCCGCGGCTAGGGGAATACCAAAATAAATTGAGGCGCCCGGAATGGGGACCGGTGAATTGTGGGTCAGCAACGCTGCAAACGAGGCCGATATTTCTGCCAGAAAGATAAACGTTAATGCCAAACTGGCGATCAGAAGCAGATTTTTGATATGATAGGTGGCCATTGGGCCCTGATAGTTAAGATGCAGAATATAGGTGGTTACCAGAAGGCACATTAACAGCAGGGCTGCACCCAGGCTGCTGAGCAAAATTTGCACCTTTTTTGTCTGGGCCTGGAGCGCTTCTAATTTGAGTAGATCAAACTCGGTTACGCGGGCACCTTCACGAAGCAGCATTTCGCCGGCCTTGATTTTATACAAAACCGGCTCGATCTTTTTGGCGATTTTGTTTTCACGCTCCTTGGTTTCGCTGCGATTTAAGGTAATGTTCGGCTGGATGAGCTCCTGGACAAAATCAACGACTAAATTTTTGAGGGTATAATCAAGCTCTTGAAGATAGGGCTGGCCGATGGTACGGACCAGGGCTTTGGCCTGGTTCAATCCGTAAAATTGATTCAGGTTGCCCGCAATCTTCTCTTTTTTAGTGCTGACATCTCTCAGGATGATGCCTTTGTCCCGCTCCTTCAGCAAAATTTCCTTGTTGGTGACGACACCGTTGGCCAAAATTTTATCCAAAATTTTAGCGATGAGATTTGCAAGATCCTTTGGAAATTCTTCTCGGGCGAGGGCTCGATAGGCACCTTTACTGAGATCAATGCCGATGACTTCCTCGAATTGATCTTGTTTCTCCCAGATCAGGGCCTGCTGCGACAGGTTTTGCTCTGCCGGCGGTATTTCTGCGGGATCCAGCTGATTTTCCAGTTCCAGAGTTTCGATTTTGCGTGACGATTCAATCACGGTCCTTAAATCGCCAAATGCCTGCTCTACCTTGCGTTTTAAAAGATTAGCCAGATTGGGATCGTAATCGTAAACCGTTAGCACTTCGGCGATGGCCTGCTGTCGGTTTTTGCTGGTGGCTGCTTGATCTTCGATGAAAAAATCTTTGGGTGCCTTGATATCGCGTTCAACCACATCTCCCAGGTTATAGGTGTGTTTGGTGATAACCAGACTCGGGTATAGGATGATGACAAAGAGCACTGTGGCTAACACCAGAATGGCCCACCGTATCTGGATATTGTTATCCAGGAATTTGTTGATCGGTTGCTTGCTTTTTTCGAGTTTCATAAACTTCCCGTGAAGGCGGCCTTCTATTTGTCCTTGCCGGCCTCAAACTCCTCATAGGCGTTGATAATGTGCTGCACGAGCGTATGTCTGACAACATCCAGTTTTGAAAAATAGACGAACCTGATGCCCGCAATCCGCTGGAGGATATTTTTCGCCTGGATCAGGCCCGAGGTCCTCTCAGCCGGCAGATCGATTTGGGTGATGTCACCGGTGATGACGGCTTTGGAGTTAAAGCCGATCCGTGTAAGAAACATTTTCATTTGTTCCGGAGTCGTGTTTTGGGCCTCATCTAAGATGATAAACGAATCATTTAAGGTCCGTCCGCGCATGAATGCAATCGGGGCGACTTCGATGGCCCCTTTTTGAATCAAGTTGGAGACTTTTTCAAACCGCATCATATCATGAAGTGCATCATACAGCGGCCTTAAATACGGGTCGACTTTTTCCGCCAGATCGCCCGGTAGAAAACCCAGCTCCTCACCGGCTTCGACCGCCGGGCGCGTCAGGATAATGCGATCAAAGAGCCCCTTTGTAAGTGCTGACACGGCCATGGCCATAGCCAGGTATGTTTTTCCGGTCCCGGCGGGGCCAATCCCAAAAACTATATCATATTTTCGAATCGCATCAATATATTCCTTCTGAGCCGGACTCTTGGGAGTGATGGTTGTTTTTTTCGAGGTGATGTAAACGGTGTCTAAAAATATTTTTTTCAAATCAGCGCGGTCATTACCGCTTAATACGCGCACGGCATAATCGAGGTCTTTGGGGTGAATCGGGTATCCCTCTTTTATCAGGGCGTAGAGCTGGTCGAGCACGTTTTGGGCCAGACGCGCGTTTATACTGTCGCCTTGAATAAAAACCTTACTGCCTCTTGCATTCACAGTGGTGTCGGTTGCCGCAGCGATTCTTTGAAGGTTGCTGTTGCGTTCTCCAAACAATTGCTGGGCCAATTCAATGTCGGAAAAATTTAGCGTGGTTTGTTTGTGATCCGAGATTTCATTCATACTAAGATTTACCTGATCCCGCTTTGTCTAAAAATTTTATTCATGTGATGTGCAGATGCCGATGCGGGCCTCTTAATTTTGGGTCTATTGTCTATCATAACCTATAATGATTGCAAGACACAAATCCCTTCGCCATTTTATGCCATAAAAATACCTTGACTCACAAAATCTGCTCTGTTAGTTCAACCGTCTGATACCGTTGCAATTTGTATCTGGATCATTTGATCTCGGCAGGCATATTGAAATCAAGGAATGTTTGGGGGCGGTTAAATCCAAGCCACCCGCTGTGCAGATGGTTGATGGCTCGGTTGCTTTTGGGTGACTAAATGAACCCATTTGATGTTTTTATAATAATTGTATTAGGTTATAGCATCGTCCGGGGCCTCTTCAGGGGACTGGTAAAAGAAGTTTCATCTATTTTTGGTGTATTGGGCGGTTTTTATGCCGCCTATTCATACTATCCGGTGGTGGCCAGAATTCTGGCCGGATTGGTTATCAATCCTTCGTACCGCAATATTTTGAGTTTTTTGGTTATTTTTTGCGTTGTCCTGATCATCATCAGCATTCTTGGGGTCGTGATCAAATATTTGCTGAATGTCGCCTTCTTAGGTTGGATTGATCGCCTATGCGGTCTTTGTTTTGGTTTAATCAAAGGTGTCTTAATTGTCACCGTGTTGTTTATTATCCTCACAACCTTTCTACCCAAAGGTGCTCCGCTAATCAAAAAGTCTGTTCTTGCCCCCCATGTCATCTGGATCTCAGAAAAAATGGTTAATGTTGTTTCCGATGAAATGAAGCGTGACTTTTTTAGCAAGCTTGAAGAATTCAAAAAAGCGTGGAAAATTCAAAAGTAAAATCAGCAACGGATTCACTAAAAGCCCTGGTTGCGCTGGTTGAATCCTTGCGGGGGGAACCTGGATGTCCATGGGATAAAAAGCAAACTCCACGGACCATGCTTATCTATCTGCTAGAAGAGATGTATGAACTCGCCGATGCAATCGAGTCAAACAACGCTGAGGATGTAAAAGAAGAGCTTGGGGATGTGTTATTTCATATTGTTTTCATGGCCCGATTATTTCAAGAAGCGGATCATTTTAGCATTTACGATGTTGCTGCAGATATCACGGATAAAATGATTAGACGCCACCCGCATGTGTTTGGCAATGCACGGGCTGATAACACGGATACGGTGAAGCGTAATTGGCATAAAATAAAGCAGGCTGAAAAGAAATCGGGCAAAATAAACTCTGCCATTGATTCCGTGCCCAGGACGCTTCCAGCATTAATGCGCACCTATCAGATTTGTGAACGTGCGGCGCGCAGCGGTTTTGCATGGAAGGATGCTGAAAGCCTTTTACAGCGATTGGTATCTGAATTAACGAATCTGCAACACGCCTTGAAAGTTAATGCAGAAGAGAGGATTTCTCAAGAATACGGACAGGTGTTGTTCAATCTGGTGAATTTGGCACGGGTTTTAAAAATTCATCCCGAGACGGCCCTGTCCGGCGCTCTTAAAGCGTTTGAAAAACGATTCAGGCAGATGGAAAAACGGATTTCCGAAAGCGGAACGAATGTTGATTCCCTCTCACCGACCGAAATTCAACAGATCTGGCAAGAACTAGGGGCCATTGATAGTTAAACAGTAAAATCCTGAATCTTGCCCCGCGTTGCGGCCTGAAGCATCTGATTTTTGAGGATTAACGAGCTTCTCTTCTTATATGAAAGCCTCCAAATCGCGCAAAATTGAGGAAAGATGAAAAAATGATCGCCATTATCGACTATGATGCCGGAAATCTTACCAGTGTCGCGAGAGCGGTTTCGCACCTCGGGATGGCATGCTCAATAACAAAAACTGCAGATGAAATTAGAGGCGCGGATCGGATCATTTTTCCGGGGGTTGGTGCCGCCGGCGCGGCAATGGAAAGCTTGAAGCGCTCCGGATTAGATACGCTTATTAAGGATGAGCTAGCCCGGGGAAAACCCATTTTGGGTATTTGTTTGGGCACCCAGATTATTCTGACCCACAGTGAGGAAAATGATACACCCTGCCTGGGAATCCTGGATGGGACGGTGCGCGCTTTTGTGCCGGATAGCCAATCCGGGGACGGGCAAAAGCTGAAAATTCCCCATATGGGGTGGAACGGAATCCGAATTGAAAAATCCCATCCGCTGCTTTCAGATGTGAGGGCGGATGATGAATTTTACTTTGTGCACAGTTATTATCCGGAACCGGACAATTTCGAATCTGTTATCGCCGTAACGGATTATGGACTTGCGTTTGCCTCGATCATCGGATTTAAGAATTTATTTGCGACTCAATTCCACCTCGAAAAAAGCGGGCCACCCGGTCTGAAGATATTGGATAACTTCTGCAGCTGGATACCCTAGTGTCATGTCCTCCAATAACATTTCAAAAGACGTGTGTTAAATTTTGGTGCAGTTGAGTTCCTTAAATGAGGAAACCCCAAATCACAAAATACAAATAACAAACAAACCATAAGGATCAAAGTTCAAAATTACAAACTTGTTTTATTCATTGAAAAATTGAGATTTGAGATTTATTTGTAATTTGGTGCTTGGGACTTGGAATTTAAATATTCTGACTTTTGGGCATTTAACAACGTTAGGATGCAATATGTTGAGCAAACGGATTATACCCTGCTTGGATGTGCGTGAAGGCAAGACCACCAAAGGCATCAAGTTTAAAAATAATGTTGATATTGGCGATCCCGTTGATATGGCACGCCATTATTACGAAGCGGGCGCCGATGAAATCGTCTTCTACGACATTACGGCCTCCTATGAAAAACGAAATATCATGCTGGACGTGGTCAAGCATGTCGCCGAAACCATATTCATTCCCTTCTCCGTCGGGGGCGGAATTCGGACGGTTGAGGATATGCGAAATGTCCTTTTGGCCGGCGCCGAGAAAGTTAGCGTCAATAGCGCTGCTGTAAAAAATCCGGTCATAATCGCTGATGGTGCAAAAGCCTTCGGGAATCAGTGCATTGTGCTGGGTATGGATGTTAAATTCGTGGGCGTGAGCGCCAAAACACCTTCGGGGTATGAGATTTATATCAACGGCGGAAGAACACCCATGGGAATAGATGCCTTGAATTGGGCGATCGAGGCCCAAGAACTGGGAGCAGGTGAGATCTGTTTGAATTCGATGGATGCCGACGGAACGAAAGCGGGATACGAACTGAATTTGACCGAAATGATTTCTGAAAATGTGGATATTCCGGTGATCGCCTCCGGGGGCGCCGGAACTCCCGAGCATTTGCGCGATGTGCTCACCACCGCCAAAGCGGATGCGGCCTTAATTGCTTCCATGGTCCACTATGGAACCTACACGATATCTGAAATTAAGTCCTTTCTGGCTGCAAATGCGATTAAGATACGTAAAACGTATTAGAAGCCTATCTCTAAATAAAGTGAGTCCCGCCAACGGCGGGATTACATGTGATCTAAAGTTATCCCGCTGCAGAGGGATTAAGGCATTCTGCCTGTCGAGAGCCTCAGGATCTGACGACTGGGTCGAACGATCATTTAACATGGGGTCGTGATTAGGCTGCGCAATTTTGGATCGAGGACGAGTACGAGGACGGCGACGAGAACGATGTATACGAAATCGTAAACCCTACTCGTCCTCGTACTCGTCCTCGATGACCAAAAATAGGATTTGCACAGTAAAAAAAGACGCAGCGCGAGCGAAACCATAAGTGTAGGCATTTAAGATAAATATAAAAAAGCAGGGTTAAAAAGATATACGGGTAGGGATGCACTTCAATGTGCGCAGGGTTTAAATTCTATTATAAAAGCTCCGCCCCCGGATCAGTTCATATATGTACAGATGAAATGGCAAGGGTCGCCTAATTAAGCCATTTCATTCGACAATACGTATCCCGGAGGGGTTATGCGAACGATTTCCCCGTTTTCGTTATACTCTTCGACCACGATGTGGCCATCTTCAACTACGTTTTGCCGTCTCGTATCT
>JASFIU010000054.1:0-15581 GCA_050122495.1 Desulfobacterales bacterium
GGCGTGGCGCACGGTGGATAGCCGATGGGCAATGACCATCGAGGTTTTGTTTTGCATGAGGGTTTCCAGGGCCTGCTGGATCCATTGTTCGGTCTGCGAATCGATATAGGAGGTGGCCTCATCAAATAAAATCAGCTGAGGATTTCTGGCAAACGCCCTGGCAATCGAAATCAGCTGGCGTTCCCCGCTGGAGATGGATGTGCCGCCTACGGACAGCACCGTTTCCAGACCGTTTGGCAGGCGTTGGATCAAGGTCCGGCAGTTTGCGGCGTCGATGACCGCCTGAACCTGTTTTTGCGTCAGGTGCTGGGTGGCATCGAAAATATTTTCCCTGATGGTGCCGGAAAACAGAAACGGTTCCTGCATGACCAGCGCAATTTTATCCCGGAAAACGGTGGTATCCAATTCTCTGATATCGATATCATTAATGAAAATGCGGCCCGATGTGGGGTCGTAGAATCGGGGGATCAAATTGACGAGCGAAGTTTTACCGGCCCCGGTAGGACCCACCACGGCGACCGTCTCTCCGGCTTTAATCCGAAAGGATATGTTTTTGAGGATCTTTTCGTCGCCGATATAACTGAAGGAGACATCTTCAATTCGGACCTCGCGAATACCATCCAAATGTGGCGCCCCGATCCGCGGCTTTGCCCGCGGCAATGTGTTTTGGGTATCCAGAATCAACAATATTCTTTCGGCCGAAGCCATGGCATTTTGCAGAATATTGTATTTCTCTGCCAGGTCCCTTATGGGCCTGAAAAACATTCTTATATACGAAATAAATGCTACCAGCGTTCCCAGACTAAGGGCCCCGTTTAAAACCCGGCTGCCGCCGTAAAATATGACCAGGGCTGCGGCAATGACACCCAGCAGCTCGATGATTGGCATGAAAACAGCCAGCACGTGTATCTGGCGCATGCCGGCCAGATAATTCTCGTGGTTCAGTTTATGAAATTTTTTGTAATTTTCCGATTCCTGGCGCATGAGTTGAATGACCCCGATGCCTTCAATGGTTTCGGCAAAACGGGTGTTGATTTCGGCTATTTTAATTCTGAGGACCCGGAAAATATCGCGGGCCTTCACCGAAAATCTGACAGAAGCGTACACCACGATCGGCAGGACGGTAAACGAAACCAGAGCGAGCTTCCAGTTGAGAACCAGCATGACCGCAGCAATGCCCACCAGCAAGAAAAAATCTTTGAATACCAGCGAAATGACCGAAGTAAATAACTCATGCATATTCTGGACATCATTGGTCACCCGGGTCACCAGGCGGCCGACCGGATTGCGGGTGAAAAAGTCAATCGCCAGATCCTGGACATGGTTAAAAAGTTTCATCCTCAAATCATGCATGATCATGTGGCCGCAGTATTCCATAATCATTTTTTGGCTGAAATTGAGGATGAAATTTAATAATACGACTGCCAGAAAGATGGCGGCCATCCTACCGAGACCCGCCACATCATGCTGGCGCAAAATTTTCAGATCGGATTTTTGAAGGCGCTCCATGTCCTTAAATGAAATAAAGGCTGTTTGGCCTTCAATTTTAAACAACGTTCTGTACTTCTCCACGATTTTGCGTTGCCGGGGGTTTCTTAAATCGGCTTTGAGATAGCGGCTGCGGGCATCAGCAGCCTGAAAATCCGCATCAGTCTCATCCGGGATTTGCGGGACGATATAGCGGTCAATGGCGACCTTGGTTACATACGGCAGGGCGAGGTCCAGAACGGTTATACCCAAAACCAGAACAATAGACCACAATATCATAAGCTTATACGGGCGGATAAACGGAAAGAGCCGCTTTAACAGCTTGACATCATAGGGTTTGCCCAGCTGGCTTTCCTCAAAATATCCATAATCAGGATGCATTTACACCCTCTTCAATTTCTTGAAGTTGAAATGTTTTGCCATAATATTGATGGGTATCCATCAATTCCCCATGGGTGCCGCTTTCAATTACGCGCCCCTTCTCCAGGGCGATAATTTGATCGGCAAAGCTCACCGCCGAAATACGATGGGAAACAATAATAATCGTCTTTTTACCGATCATGGACTTGATCATGTCGATAATGGCGTTCCCGGTTTGCAGGTCAACCTGGCTGATGGGATCATCCAGAACGAGAACCCGGCCTTCCTGGAGGAGGCAGCGGGCCAGCGCGATGCGTTGTTTTTGACCGCCGGAGAGGATAACGCCTTTTTCACCGACAATGGTTTCAAAGCCATTCGGAAAGGAACAGATCGTATCGTAGAGGGCCGCTTTTTGAGTAACCTTTTTCAGTTGTGCGTCTTCGATCTGCGGGTTTGCGAAAGTCAGATTTTCCCGGATGGTTCCGGCGAATAAAAAGGGCTCCTGGGGCATATAGGCGATATTCGATCTCAAATCGTCAATCCGCAAGGATCGCACATCCTTACCGTCGATAAAGACCCCTCCCCGGGACACGTCGTATAACCTGGGGATTAGACTCAGCAGCGTTGTTTTCCCGCTGCCCGGTGGGCCGACAATGCCTAACACGTTTCCGGGCGCCACCTCCAGATGAATTTCTGAAAGCGCCGCCGTGCGCTGGGTGCCATTATGCGGATAAGTAAACCCGACATCCTCAAAGATGATTCTGCCTTGAATTTGACCCAGGGTCACGGCATCCGTCGGGTTTTTAATTTCAGGCGGGGTTTGCAAAATTTGGTTGATTCGATCGAGCGAAGCCCGTCCGCGCTGAATCAAATTGGTGACCCAGCCCAGCGCCATCATGGGCCAGGTCAATATTCCCAGATAGCTGATAAAGGCGACAAAGTCTCCCGGTGAAATGGTCAGCGCAATGGTCTGGCGCCCGCCCAGGTACAATACGATCGCCAGGCTTAAATTGGTAAAAAGAAGCATCATCGGGAAAAAAGATCCCACAATTTTTACCAGGCCCAGGTTTTCCTTAATGTATGCTTTAGAGACCGCATTCACCCGGGCGGCCTCCCGTTCTTTGCGGTTATGGGCTTTGATGATGCGAATCCCAGCAAAGCGCTCTCGGACAACCTCGGTTAGATCTGAGAAAGCGGCCTGAACGGCCTGATAGCGGTGGTGCATTTTTTTACTGAAATAGCGGGTGCTGATGGAAATCAGCGGCATGGGGATCAATACAAAAAGGGTCAGGGTCACATTAATATAGAGCATAAAGCCGATGGCGGCAGCCCCCAGCACGATGGCATCGTTCAAGGCCACCATGCCCATCCCCGTCGCCATTCTGATCTGTTGTATATCGTTGGTGGCATGGGCCATTAAATCGCCGGTCTGGGTGCGATCAAAATAAGATGCCGACAGGGTCTGGATATGGGTGAAAAGACGGTTGCGCAGGCCCTCTTCAACTCGTCGTGATGTTCCCAGCAGACAGCGTCGCCACACATATCGGAAGATACCGATCAGCACGGCAATGACGGCCATGTAGATGGCATAGATCAGCAGCTGCCTCAGATCGATTTGCAAAGCCGTCAGCCCATCAACCGTCCATTTGATGATGCGCGGAATAAAAAGCTGCAGCATGTCTACAATAATTAAACTGAGCAGACCGATGCCGATTTTCCTGCGGTTTTCTTTAAGATATGGCTTGATTAATGCGATGGATTTCATGATAGTAGTTGCATTTTAATCGCTTGTTTTTAAATCCCGCCACGGCGGGACGTTGCACGAGAATCCGCGGTAACCACCGCAACGATTAAAGCACCGACGTGCTTTTGCCTTTTCGGCCGATGGCCGAAAATTCAAGCCACCCGCTTCGCGGGTGGTCTTTGACTCCGGGTGGTGACAAAAAGGGTGTTCGGCGGCGGCGCCAACAGCCCCCATCATACCATGGATTGGGCCTCCAGTTGTTATTTTTTATAACAATTTGAAAATATACCATATCCTTTCTTTCGTTGACTTCACTGGAGCCGGTTGTTATTGTAATTTTTATGGAATCAGGAAGTATTGTTGAATACATAGACCGCCAGAAAATCATGTGTGCGGTGGTTCTTGAAGTCAAGAACCGGCGGCTACGGTTGTTAACGGAAAACAACCGCGAGGTCAACCTTTCCCCCAATCGCCTGCTGCATAAAGATAAAATCCGGCTCGATCTTAACCTGGGCAGAGATCAGCTGGTCGAGGCCTTAAAGCAAGTTGTTCAAAAGCGCCTAAAATTGATCAAAAATATCGATATCAGGGACTTGTGGGAAGTGCTCAATTCGGAACAAAATTGGATCGACCTGGCCACGATGACCGAATTCTGTTTTCCGGAGAGCGCCTCGGGAGACCATGAATCCGCGGTTATGCGTGCGTTATTCAATGATCGGCTTTATTTTAAATTCAATCCGGATGGATTCCTTCCCAATTCAGAAAAGCAAGTAGAGCGGCTCGCCGCCCAGCGACAACAGGAGGAACGCAAAAATAAGATAATCGAAGCCGGAGGAAGCTGGCTCAAAAGCGTGCTGAAAACCGCCGGTGATCTTGATCCCCAAGCTTTTTCCGATGACATCCAGCAGTATATTGAGATTTTAAAATCCTATCATCTGTTTGAAAAGGAAAGTAAAGATTATGCCCTTGCCAAAGCCTTGATTGCCAGGGCTGGAATTAAAAGCAGTGATGATATTTTTAAGATTCTTGTTAAGCTCGGTGTTTATGATGAGGATGAAAACATCGATCTGCACCGATACGATGTCTCGGCCGATTTTCCTGAAAGCGTTCTGGCGGCTGCCAGGCAACTTGTCGACTCAGCTTCGATCGCTTCCTTTGATGCAGTTCGCAAGGACTTAACCGATATGCCCTTAATGACCATTGATGGTCAGGGCACCTTAGATTTTGATGATGCCCTAAGCATTGAAGAAAACGACGGTTCCTTCCGCCTGGGTGTCCACATTATTGATGTCGGTCATTTTATTCAAAAAGGAGATATTATTGATCAGGAAGCGCTTGCGAGGGGCAGTTCCATTTATATGCCCGATCAGAAGATTTCGATGCTGCCTTCCGCACTTGCCGAGGGACTTTGCAGCCTGCGAGCCGGGGAGCTGCGCCCGGCAATCAGCCTCATGATTGATCTGAGCCCTCTATTGGAGATTATGGATTATGAAATTTTACCGAGCTTAATTAAAGTCAAACACCAGCTAACCTACTATGACGCTAATGTTTATGCTGAAGAAAACCGAAGTCTATCCATTTTAAAGGATATTGCCCAGAAATTCCGCCAGAAAAGACTCGATGCCAGAGCAGTGCAGATCACCGTGCCGGAAATCAATGTCTGGGTTAATGAAAATCGGGATATAAGCGTAAACCGGATAAACCGCGAAAGTCCGGGAAGGATGCTGGTTTCAGAAATAATGATTATGGCCAACTGGTTGATGGCTAAATATTTGAAGGATCGCCGTGTACCGGCAATATTTAGATCTCAACCGGAGCCCAGAGAGCGTTTATATAAAAATAATACCGGCACCCTGTTTCAAAACTGGATGCAGCGCAGGCTCTTGAGCCGGTTTATTTTAGGTACCGAGCCGGATTGGCATTCGGGCCTGGGCCTGGATGCTTATGTTACCGCGACTTCACCTATTCGTAAATACACCGATTTAGTCACCCAGCGGCAGGTAAGGGCTTCACTGGGCCTGGAAGAAGCATATACGGCCGAGCAGGTCACTGAAATCATCCAATCGCTCGAGGTTCCCATGAATTATGTGGGCCGGTTTCAATTCACCCGTCACCGCTATTGGCTTTTGAAATACCTCGAGAATCATATTGGTCAAAAAGAGGAAGCCATTATATTGCACAAGGCCCGCCGAAATTATCAGATACTCTTAACCCAATATATGCTCGAGTGCGATCTGCCAATATCGTCCGGCATCGATTTAAAACCGGAAGATCTGATTCAAATTACGATTCAACGGGTGAATGCCAGGAAGGATGTGTTACAGGTTTCCATAGGTTAAGGATTGACCTAATTTAAAATTTTTAGTCTTAATAAGTCCTGAAAGCTCGAAATCCTAAATCCGAAATCCGAAACAAATCCGAATATCGAATGATCCAAATTCAAAACAGTTTTGAACATTCGAAATTATGATTTTGAATTTGTTTCGGATTTCGAGTTTCGATATTCGGATTTAAAACCTGTTTCCGGCAACTTTAATAAGTATCTTTGAGTCATCCGCTTTGTGTATAATTATGATCTATTTGACGGAAATGACCGTTCCGTTGGTGACCATTTTGAGCTCGTCGGGCGTTAACTTGACAACGGCGTGGGGTGTACCGGCGGCGGCCCAGATTTCTTTGTACCCCAGCAGATCCTCATCAATAAAAACCGTAATCGGGTGGCGGTGACCGAGTGGCGGAACACCGCCAATCGCAAAACCGGTCATCTCACGGACAAAGTCGGCATTTGCCATTTTTACGGGCTCGGATATTTGGCGGCCCAGTCTTTTTTCGTTGACACGGTTGGCTCCACTGGCAACCACCAAAATAGGCCGCCGGGACTCTTTGCCTTTAAAGACAAGCGATTTTACGATCTGCCCCACTTCACACCCGACCGCCCGGGCGGCATCTTCCGCGGTTCGAGTCGTTTTCCGCATCTGCACAACCTCGCAGGTCAGGCCCAGGTCCTGAAACGCTTCCTGAACCCTTTGAGCGCTAGATTTTAGTTCCTTACTCATTTTACCTCCTTTTGCGCCTTAAACCGAAAGCCAGACAAAATTCGCATTTAACCCTGGTATTTTAACCTGTTTAAATAAATGTAATATTTTCAATATGTTTACCAATAAAATTTTTTTCTTGACTAAATGATAAATAATAATTATAAATTCATATTATAAATAAATAATATTCATGGAGATAATTGCTATGGGGATCCAGGAAAGGAAAGAAAGGGAAAAGGAAAGACGACGGCAGCAGATCATGGTGGCCGCTAAACGCGTTTTTTCCGAAAGAGGTTTCAATAAGGCCACCATGGAAGATATTGCCCAGGAAGCCGAACTGAGCCCGGGTACACTCTATCTTTATTTTAAAAATAAAGAGGAATTGTATGCCTCTCTTTCCCTTCGGATTCTCCAGTATTTATTAATCAGAGTCGAACATGTTAATGAAGAAAAAGACTCCGGGCCGGAGGAAAAATTAAGGTCACTTGTGGATGCCATGTACGATGTCTACGAATTCGATCCCTTAATCATCATTAATATGTTTCATCTGCAGTCGAGTGAAACACTGAAGAATTTATCCCCCCAGCTGATGTCAGAAATCAAGGAGTTGTCCCGTAAATCCTTAGGGTCAATTGCACAGATATTTAAAGAAGGCGTCGATAAGGGGATATTTATTGATCACCATCCCCTGGCCCTGGCCGATACTTTCTGGTCCCTGTTTTCCGGCGTTGTCTTATGGTTGACCAGCAAAAAAATTATTGATGAGAAAAAGGATTATCTGAAGCAAACCTTGGATGTTGCTTTTGAAATATTCGATCGCGGTATAAAAAAGACGTAAACTTTGTAAGTTGAGCCAGTTGAGCCGGTTGAGCCCGTTGAGCCAGTTAAAAAGGAATACTGTCAAATTTTAATTTTTGCCGGCAAACGGGCTCAACCGGCTAACGGGCTCAACCGTTAGAATAACTTCGTAATTTCATCCACCTCAAAGGTCGGCCAACTCGCCGGCCGATTTTTTTTGTAAGGATTGATTCCCTGCCCCTTGTCCAGGATCTCCCCGATACAGGCGATTTCGATGCCGGCATCCCGAACAGCTGTCATCAGTTTTTCACAACCGGCTTCACGGCAGCATATCAAGAGGCTGCCGGAGCCGATAAGCCCCAGCGGGTCGATATTCAACAACCGGCATAATGTTTGAGTTTCGGGAAAAACCGGAATTTTGTCCAGTTCGATTTTAATCTCGTGGCCCCCGGAAATGCTCATTTCTTCGAGGGCTGTTGCCAGTCCGCCTTCAGTGACATCATGCATCGCACTGGTTCCCGGAGTTGCGGCGGCAATTTTCGCTTCGGTGATCACGCTGATGTTATCCAGAAACTGGCAGCAGCGGTCAATTTCTTTTGCGGCCACACCCATCTTTTCCAAGCGCTCTCCAAATTCCCGGGCAATGATCGCCGTTCCTTCCACCGCAACCCCTTTGGTGAAAAGCACGCGGTCGCCTTTTTCCATATTGCGTTTATCAATCAAATTCTGCCTGGACACAGTGCCTGCCATCATGCCGGCGATGATCGGTCTGACGACAGCGTCTGTAATTTCGGTGTGCCCGCCACATAACGTAATATCCCATCTTTGGCAAAATGTGCTGAGCTCGTCGACCACCTGGCGAATTTGAGATGCCGTTGTGCCAACTGGAAAAAAAAGCGTGGTCAAAAACCATTTCGGATTTGCACCGGAAGTGGCGATATCATTGGCATTGACCAACACGGCGTATTGTCCGATGGCGTCGGTGGCAAACGTAATCGGATCCGATTTAAGAACCAACACTTCTTTGGTTTCAATATCAACGGCCGCGATGTCTTCTCCGACACCGGGGTTAATCAGAACCGTGGGATCAGAAACTTGAAACTGATTCAGAAATTCACGCAAAAGGTCATTCGGCAATTTTCCGGCCGGAAGCGGTGTCCCCATGCGGAAGATATGTTTTAGCTCCCGCATATTCTGGATCTCAAAGTCGCTGTCCGGCGCGATCGATTTCGGTTTTCGGTCCGGGTCAACGCGGACGGTTATGGCGCCGGCTTTTTGGCCGGCCTGGATTACAGAAGCACTTGTAGATACCACCAAAAGGTTTTCAACCGCGACGTCCATCTTTTCAGCGGCAAGGTCGATTAAATCAGCCGTCGGTCCATCCTGCCAGAATTCATCGCGATTGATGATCACCTCCACGGCGGCCGAAGATCTGGATCTAAAGCGCTGCAGGACCTGTCGGCTGGCCTTCGCGCCTACGGTGCTAAGAATTCCCGGTCTGATGTTTTTTGAAGTTAAGTAAGGGATTGTTTCCAGAAAAGCAGCATCGGGATTTAATTTTGTAACTTCTTTTAATTCCAGATCTTCAAGATCCGACAGGATCTGCTTGCGGTTATCGGGTTCGGGAAGATTTTGAATATAATCAAAAAGCGGGGTCTGCGATGGGCATCCAATACCTGCTTTTAGATTCTCCTCTTCCAACTGACGTTGTTGGGCAACGGTTGTCTGCAATTGAAACAGAACTGCTTTGATATGTATGGGCCGGTCTTTCATTTTGTGTTTCCATGCCAGAAAGCTGGTTAAATGTCAAACTTAGGTCGGTTCTAATGTGGCGTCCGGCAGGTAATTTACAAAACAGGGTTTTATTTTTGCTGCCACCAGTTGTTAGGCCTCTGGTTATCGGCCTCTGGCTGCTGGTCTCTTGTCACGACTCGACTGAGCTCGTCGCAGGTTGGTCACTGGCTGCCTGTCTCTGGATCGGCCAGCAGCAAGCCTGAGACTTTTATAGCCTTGTTATGGGAACAACACAGGTGGGTTTCTCAGACAGATATTTTGAGGGGAAATACTGATGCTTCTGAATTTGTCTAAATTAAAAAGATTTTTCACTTATCCGAAACTCAACCGGCTTTTTTAAAACCGGCTGAATCGATAATTTTCCGATAATTTCAGCCAATTCGGGGTTTTCATCCCCCCACCAGTTATGGGCGGCCTTGACCTTTCCTTTTTGGTCGATCACTTTGACCGCCCAGTTACCGTTGTTCAAGATATTATTTTGCTTGATCATCACTTTTGAACTCTCCAGAATAAAGCCACCGGAGCTATTTTCGGTAATGACAGAATCTTTTACGGACAGCTTAGCCTTACGGGCGGCAATACCGGTTTTGCCGGAGGTTCGGATGAGACTTTTGGAAATTTCAGCGCTGCCTTCATCCAGGACGATTCCCCAGACATTGTTTTGAAAAATACAGTTTTGTAAAGATACCGTCGAATCCACTGCCCGCAGCCCGAATTCGGCGTTCGAAATTTGAGCGTGCTCAATTTTATTGGCCTTGTGGCTCTGATCCAAAAATACACCTTTCCAATTGGACGCACCTAAACTGGCAAAACGAACCGGCTCTGTTTCCGTGCCGATAATTTTGATCTCTCCCTTTACCACCAGCCCGAGTTTGAGAAACCAGATGACCGTGCCGGGCATGACGGTTAGCCTGGCGCCGGGCAAAACCACCAGGGCATCCTTTACCAGGTAGGGGCTTTTCTTTGCATTTAAGATGGTATCTTTAGATATGACAGCAGGCAGCGAAGTTGGCACACCTATTTTTACAGGACCCAGCGTATCTACCCATTGACTTCCGGCACCTTTATTGGATCGCAGATAACCGATAATACGTCCGTGGGGCAGCCGATCTTTAGGCCGGATACGGTAAGCTCCGATATAGACCCCCGGTTCTTTTTCTTTCAAGGGGAGGTTTTGGATCAACGGGGGGATACTCCAGCTGGCAAGCTGGTTTTTTTCACCGATCAACGCTACTTTTATTCGATCTCCAGGTCGCAGCAGTTTGCCGCTGCCGTTGTGGACCAATGCCTGAATTTTCGGCGGCGGTTCGGTCACGGCTTCAGGATTTGGCATGGTGGCGATCATTTGCATACAGAGTTCGGCGGCTGCTTGAAGGTGGGAGGCCTGCTGGTGGCTGATGGCCGTTTTGACTATAGCGGCGGCCAGACCGGTAAGACTCAACGGCACTTCTCCTTCTTGCAGGCGAACGCTATGCTCGAGTTCCCAGATAACCTGTCCGGAGCTGCAGCGAACCAATTTTGCTTTGAGGGCGGCCGAATTGTCCGCATACACCAATGCATAGGTCTTGCCTAAATTCAGAACTTCTCCAAATATAACGGCGTCCACACCCAACAGCTGCCCCAGTTGGGTGGGCGAGACCGCTTCGCCGGCTGTAATCGATTGGTAAAGATTAGCGCGCTTCAAATTATCGTCAATTACAAAAGGCTCGAGATCCAGGTAATTCAGGGAACTAAAAAAATTGTAGAACATCTTGCGGACGATGCTGCTGGCTGCGGGATTCGAGGTTTGATTGACGAATGGAATTATGGCCACTTTGCGCGGGAGCTGTTGCTCCTCAAGTACAGTGGGCTCGGGTGGTCCCAGCAGCATATCCTTTACGGCACAGGAAGTCGTGCCGAATGTCAAAACCAGGGCGATGAATACAAAAAGGCCTGCATTTTTTATTTTCATATGATTTCGGTAAGTCAGTTTGTGAAAAGTTTGCATTGAAACCCGTCGCATTACCAGGGAGTGTCTTTGTTTTTTTCGCCTTCCTGATCCTCAAATAGATATTTCATAATCCTGGAACTTTCGGTGCCGGATTCTTCCAGAAGGCGTTGGATCTCGGCACGCTTCTGATTTTCTTCATTTTTGGTAGGCTTGTCGTTACGGCCGCTCTTCGTCGTTGAAACCATTTTTTGACGACAGGCACTTATTTTTGCTTTCATGTCCTTAGATCCAGGATCGATGATACTGTAGCGTTCGTAATAATAGAGTGCTTCGGACCAGGATTTCTTTTTGAAATAACTATCTCCGTGTTCGCGGTAATATGTCTTGATCTGCTCGATACGCTGATGCGCCAACTCATGTTTGGGGACCAGTGCAAGTACGGCCTGGTAAGCCGCGTAGGCGTTTTGATTGACCGGCGTAAGGTATCGTTTTGCAAGAAAATGCATCTCAGCTTCTTTTAGAAGCTGAGCCACATTCTGCTTTTGATGGTTTTTTTGCTGGTAAGCCAGCCAAATCCGTCGAATGGCTTTCTGGGCTTCTTCGAAATACAGGCTGTCCTCCCGAATTGACGAATACTCCCTTAAGGCGGATTGATGCTGATTGTTCGATTCCAGCTGTTCGCCAAGCGTTAAGCGATAAAAATCTAAACGGTCCCAAAGGGCTTCGGCTTCTTTTTGATGGCCGTGCCTTGCCAGGTATCCTTTCAGGAATGCTTTGGCCGCATCGACATCGCCTTTCTCAGCTTTTTGCTGTGTGATCGCCAGGGTTACTTGCGCAAGCATCTCGTTGGCGGTCTGGCTATTTTCGGAGGAAAGATCGGTGTGCAGCAGCTGCTTTATTGCTTCTCTCGCCGGCAGGTACGCACCCAGTTCGATCTGGTTTGCAACTTCAGCCAGTTTTTTCTGGGCCTCCCACGGCGTGTAGACATGTACGTAAGACAGATACCCTGAAAACGTGATGATCAGGACTGCGGCCAGCCAAATCCCCCGGTTGGACCGGGTCGTTTTGGTGATTATTTTTTGCGTCGCCTGACGGGCGTCGCCCGGGTTGTCGGAGATAAAAGTAAGCGAAAACGTGCCCATCCGAAGTTGATCGCCCGAGAAAAGGCGTCTTTCAGATATCGCCTGGTCATTTAGATAAAGGGGATTGGTTGTGCTGATGTTTCTGGCAACAAAACCGACCTTTTGCTTTTCAATTACGCAATGTTTGCGTGAAATCGAAGGATGGATCAGCTTCAGCGTGGCTTCGTTTGATCGCCCGATGATGATTTGTTTCATATTCAGGGGGATGAGCCGGCTTTTTCCGGAGGGTGTGGTGCACACCAGCCGGGGTCCTAGCGTTTCTTCTTTCGGCGAGTCCAAAACCAACGTTTTAGCTTCCGTCGAAATGGGTTGCGGCGTTTGATGATCCTCCCTGGAAAGCTGGATGAGAAATTTGGTTTTTCCCATCGCAATTTCATCTCCATTATTTAAAAACTTTCCTGCGGTTTTTTGGCCATTAACGGCGATTGGACTCTGCCCCAGGTTTTTAATAAAATACCGGTTATTCTGCGCCTTCACCTTTGCCTGAACATCAGAAATATGCGGATCTCCAATAACAATTTCACACCGCTTCGACTTTCCGACCAGAAAGTCCTCTTTGCGGGTCTCATAATACTGCCCAGGATTCGATTTTTGAATTAGTTTAAACATGATCCTCGCCGACTTCTTCGCGATTTTCCCGTTATGTATTATAGAATTGGAGGGTTATGGTGAACTCTATACACCCGGTATATGTTTTTTATCGGCATTTTTCACTATGGCTTTAATAAGATGATGCATTATTTCGATATTTTTATGGATTAATTTGGTTCAAAGATTGATATTTTTATTCATTCTGGCCTTCCAGTTTGAATTGTTCCATTTTTTGTCAAAAAATCTGACAATATTCGGCAGATGATTGTTATATTTGAAGCCCGCTATTTTTATAAATAATTGAAATTATGTAATAATTAACATTTTTAAGATTTGGGCCTGTTTATTGCAGGCTCACGGAATGATTGGCGCAATGCCAGCGCGTCGCTGAACTCACTCGTGATAAAGCCAAACCTCGAGTAATCGGGGGACGGAAAGCCACGGGTCCCGCAAATACATTTTCAAGCGGGATCGCCGGGTTGCCTGAGAACGTCGTAAGAACCGGGTAGCCTGGAAAAGGGAGCCCGGTTTTCTGTTTTTGACGGCCGTACAACCAGGTACCCTGCCGGCTTTATTATTGTTTTAGGAGAGGATTAGCGGAAGGGAGCTCGCTCGGCTGCTGAAGTGGCTTCAAAACCACTTCCAGAAAAAAGGGGGACATATCATTGTTCGATTCAACCGGCCAAATAAAATCGGGCAAGACCGAACGGGTTTATCGGATCCGGAATTTTGATAAGCATTCGGGATCGAATTGCGGCACCAGATTACCCTTTAACGCCGCCGCGAGGTTCACGCTGAAATCGCTGGTCGCTCTAATTTGTCTTTTGATTTTATACAGCTGTGGATCACAACTCCCATTTGTCAAAGACGACAATGACGCAAGTCCCAAAATTAAACTTAAAAATCCCCCCAAATCGATAGCAATTCTGCCTTTTGGCAACCAGACCGACGAGGCGGACCTTGAAAAATTTGTGCGCACCACTGTTTACAGCCATTTAACACCGCATCCTTACAAGGATATGGAGTTGCACGAAGTCGATAAAAGGCTCAGGCGATACAATCTGATGAATTATGATAAGCTTTCCAAGGTTTCGGCTAAAAAGCTGGGACGGATCCTGGGGTGCGATGCCGTTGTCCTGGGAGAGGTCACCGAGTTTCAACGCCTCTACGCCGGTGTCTATTCTCAACTTGCTGTCGGAGCGACCATTTCCATCTGGGATACGCGCAGCGGCAAGAAACTTTGGTCCGATGAGCACGTTACCCGTCACCATGAAGGCGGAATTCCGCTGGCAATCACCGATCTGGCGTTTATCTCCTTTCGATCCGGACTCAATCTGGCGGAGTCTGAGAAAGTAAAAACAGTCGATGAGCTTTCCCGCCATTTAATCAGCCGTGTTCCGCTGCCGGATACCGGCATGAATGGCAAGCACCGCAAGTTCGTCAGTCTCAAGCGACTTACAAAAAAGAAAGACATTACACCCAGCCGCACCCCCAACAACATACCCAGCAGAAAATTCAGAAGCCTAAAAAAACTCACAAAAGTCAACCATCCGCGATACCGGTAATCGAGGTCGTCCTCCTCCTCGTCCTCGTAATCGTACTCGAATTGTCCACCCAACAACCCGAGGACGAGTACCGCTGCGCTGAGTACGAGTACGAGCACGAACAGGCTGATATCGATTCGTCGAATTGAACCCAGATTTAATTCGGTCCTGCAGGTTCTACATAATTGTCCTTGCAATTGCCTCTCCGCTTTTCTAAAAATACCATAATGAAAATTCTCAGTCTTCTGGAAGCACAGCTTCTCCAAATTTTGGACAATTTCTATGCCCGCCGGCCGCAGCCGATTCCCGCTAAAGATCGCCTGCAACACTGCAAAATTGTCTCGCATCGAGGCGACTACGACAATTTGACTGTATTCGAAAATACCTTTTCGGCGTTTGATCGCGCTATCGCCCAGGGCGTTTGGGGGATCGAGTTTGATCTGCGCTGGACCCGTGACCTTTATCCGGTTGTCATCCATGATGCCGATCTTCGCAGGGTGTTCGGTTCCGGGCTTGAAATCCGGAAGACCACCCTGGCGGAGCTAAAATCTGAATGTTCGTCGGTTCCCTCACTGGCTGATACGATCCGGCGATACGGCAAAAAAACGCATCTGATGATCGAGATAAAGGCGGAGGTCTATCCGGACCCGGCCCGTCAGGGACACATTCTTAAAAATCTGTTTTCAGCGCTCGAGCCTGAAAAAGATTACCATTTCTTGACAATGAAACCGAAAATGTTTGACCTGATTGGGTTTGTACCGGAGTCCGCATTTCTTCCTATTGCACGTTTTAATTTTCCGCGATTAAGCAGTTTGGCGATCAGACAAAATCTGGGCGGGATTGCCGGTCACTATTTTTTGCTGACCGCAGCGCGGCAAAAAAAGCATCAAAAATTACGGCAAAAAATGGGCACCGGGTACGTGAATTCAAAAAATTGCCTGTTCCGGGAACTGAATCGCAATGTGGAGTGGGTTTTTTCAGACAATGCGGTGGAGCTTCAGAAGATCGTAAATCGGTTGCTTCAAGATAAATAGGTTTCAGGTGTCGGGTGTCAGGTGTCAGTGGGCTGACAGCTTGCTACTGGCCAACCCACAGGCAAACAGAGATAAGCTAGTGACAAAAGGCCGGATTTCATCTGTTCTCCGTCATTCG
>JASFIU010000055.1:0-15120 GCA_050122495.1 Desulfobacterales bacterium
TTTATCGGACTGCATATCATGCGGGCGCCCTTTGATTTCTTCGGCATGCTGGGATTGCTCAGCCTGGCCGGGGTGATTATTAACAACGGCATCGTCCTAATCGATAAAATTGACTCCGAACGGACTGCAGGCCGGGAGCCCTATGATGCGATAGTCATGGCGGCCGTATCGCGTTTTCGTCCGATTGTCATGACCACCATTACGACCATCCTGGGAGTGATGCCCCTGATCATATCAAAGGATGCGCTGTTTTATTCGCTGGCCATTATCCTTGCTTTTGGGCTGGCCGCCGGCACCGTGCTCACCCTGGCGGTCGCGCCGGTGATCTATACGCTGTTTTTCCGGGTGAAGGTTCCGCGTTAGATGGGATACCCAAAATTGCTCTATTCATAAACTCAAATATCACGACGAGGTTATTGTTATGCTGCTGACGCAATCTAGCAAAACATCTTTGAAAAAAAGTTGGGGCCGATTTCACAAACTATTTTCTTACGGTCTGGTCCCTGTGATCTTTATGACCACCGGATGCACCATGATCGGGCCGGATTTTGTTAAGCCCGAAGCTCCAATCGAGCAAGAATGGCTCAAAGCCCGCGATGCGTCCATAAAAACCGAAGCTTCAGATTACAGAGACTGGTGGACGGTGTTTAATGATCCGGTCCTCAACAACCTGGTTGAAAATGCTTACCAGCAAAACCTGCCCCTTCAGATCTCCGGAATTCGGATTCTTCAGGCGCGGGCCCAGTTAGGGGCGGTGGTCGGCAATCTCTATCCCCAGCTGCAACAGGGCAGAGGCGGCGCCGAATATTCACAGATTAGCGAAAACGCACCCAATACACTCGGAGCTGATGATTCTTTCTGGCAATACAATGCGGGCTTTGATGTCGCCTGGGAACTCGACGTCTGGGGCAAATATCGACGCGCCATCGAGTCCGGGGTGGCCAACCTGGAAACATCCATCGCCAGCTACGACGACGTTCTGGTCTCATTAACCGCCGAGGTTGCCCGGACCTATGTTCTGTTGCGCACCTTTGAAGAACGCCTGGAGATTGCCCGGCAAAATGTCGAAATTCAGGACCGCTCCCTGGAAATCGCCGAAATCCGCTTCAAAGCCGGGGCGGTCACCGAACTGGATGTTGTGCAGGCCAGATCACTGTTAAGGGACACCGAAGCATCCATTCCGCGGTTTGAAGCCGAGATCCGCCAGACCAAAAACGCACTGGCCATCCTTTTGGGAATACTGCCGGGTGAAATCGATGGCTTAATCAGCGGCAACAAGGTCATTCCCAAAGCGCCTCCGGAGGTCGTCGTGGCCATTCCGGCGGAATTAATGCGCCGCCGCCCGGATATCCGGCTGGCCGAATATCAAATTGCCACCCAGACCCCGTTAATCGGGGTGTCCAAATCCGAATTACTTCCGGCCTTTCAACTGTTCGGCTCCATTGGCCTGGCTTCGAGCAACTCAAGAAATACCAAATCCGGCGGCCCGCGCGGCAGTGGCTTCAGCGATCTGTTTGAATCGGACAGCCTGGAATTCTTCGGCGGCCCTTCTTTTACCTGGAACCTTTACAACTATGGTCGCATCAAAAACCGGGTGCGTACTGAAGATGCGCTTCTGCAGCAACTGATTGTCAACTATGAAGACACTGTGCTCAGGGCTCAGCAGGAGGTGGAAGATTCAATGGTCGGCTTTTTAGGAAGGCAGGAAGAAGAAGGGTATTTGCTGGACAGTGTCAAGGCCTCCCAACGATCGGTGGAAATTTCGATGCTCCAGTACAAAGAAGGTATGGTCGACTTTCAGCGTGTGCTCGATAGCCAGCGTTTTTTGAGCGAGGAGCAGGACCTCTGGACGAGAACCCGCGGGGATGTGATTCTTAATCTGGTTTCTCTGTACAAAGCGTTGGGTGGCGGCTGGCAGATTCGTGAGGGCAAGGATTTCGTCTCCAAAGATAATGTGGAAGAAATGGAAAAACGGACCGACTGGGGAGACTTGATCCAGCCCAAAGCGCTTGAAACACCTGCTACCGCAGAAGAACGCAAGCACCAGTGGCGCGGGCCGGACTGGTAAATCGCTAAGCGGCGATAGCTTGTGTGGTTTTCCGATAAATCGGGATTTACGCTTTGCTCCAACCGGCTCGTCCGGGTTGGGTTTATATTCTCTTCATTACTTTTTGGGGTAAAAGTGATGAGATTCAATCCTCCAGCGGCAGAATAGCCGCAATTGGTTCATCACCTGGATTCCATTTTTATCTGACTCTTATGGCACCATACGAAGGAAACAGACGGGTTTCCGTTGGGATTGGCTTGCCGTTTTTGCCATTTCTTGTCGGAAATCAAAAGATGCTTACATTTGATTCAGTTATTATTTTTTCGAAATGAATTTAGAAACATCTCGCAGAGAAAGGGGCATTCAGATGAAACAAGTGACCTTATTTACGCTTCTCCTATTGTTTTCAATCTTTCTTGCCGGTCCGGTTTGGGCGCAGGATCCGATTGTCTATCCGGCCAATGGCCAGAGCGAGGATCAAATGGAGAAAGATAAATACCAGTGCTATTCCTGGGCCAAGAACCAGACCGGATTCGACCCCATGAAAACGCCCACAACGACATCAGCGCCTCCAGCCAAAGAGAAGGAGGTCTGGGGAGCCGGTAAATCAGGGGTAGCCGGCGGTGCGACCGGGGCAGTCGTCGGTGGTTTGGCAAGGGGTAGGAAAGGCGCTGTTAGAGGCGGCCTCATTGGGGCCGGCGCCGGCGCTTTGATCGGAGGTGCGCGAAGTTCGAGTCAGAGGCAACGGGAAGCGCAAAAGCGCCAAGATTGGGAACGGAAGGAGACAAATAATTACGTACGCGCACGCACCGAATACAACCGCGCTTTTGGTGCATGCATGGAGGGGCGAGGTTATTCGGTTAAATAGAATTGCGGATTTCAGATTGCGGATTGCGGATTTTTTGCAAACCAAATTCTGCGGTTTGAAGGCAAACTTTAAATCACGAAAAATTAAACATGCGTAAGGAGCAACTATGAGCAATTTAAAAATATATGGATTAATCGTGATGATCATCTGCATGTTTTCGATTCCGGCTGTAGCCGGTGATTTTGATGGGTCCAAGCCCCTGATTTGTGCGGTGATTGATCTTGTTGAATGTCAACCGGGCGGTAAATGTCAGCAAGTAACAGCCGAAGATGTTGGTATCCCAAACTTTTTAAAAATAAATTTTAAAGAGAAAAAAATCAGCGCCACCCACTCCAATGGAAGCAAAAGGAGCACCGAGATCGAGAATTTCGAGAAAATTGACGGCAAAATTATCATCCAGGGGGCCGAAGACGGGATCGAAGATGTCAGAGATGGCCTGGGCTGGAGTCTGGCCATTAATGAAGAGACCGGCAAAACGGTGCTGACCGCATCCGGCGACGAAGTCGGATTTGTGATATTTGGTGCTTGCACGCTGCCGTAAGTGCGGTTACCCTCTCTTCATCCTGGTATTCAAAAGTATTAAGAAAATTAATATTTTTTGCGCGTTCGGTTGAATCCGTATCTTTAGTCTGATAAGTAGAGTATAAGGCCTTTTAAAAATTAGAAATCCCGCAACTTTTCGTCTTGGAAAAAGAATATGACCCAGGAATTCGACCCTAAAAAGAGCTACCTTAAAATCAAAGCGCATGAAAAAATGATCGCTTATGTTGGCTTCGGAATCCGATTTGGAGCCGACCAGCAGAGTAAGGATGGAGTTATAAAAATATCTTCTTTTCAGCGTCCATATGGCGGTGGATATATTACGCTCACATTTATTGTGGATACCGAAGACAATCAAGAATTGAAAGCGCACTTGAAACAGCTTTTTAACAACCTGAGCGAGGATTCTTTGAAACCTTATCTGGAAAAGGATATGGAAAAAGTCGTCAAAGTCTCTTTGGATTCTTTAGAAGAAATTCCGCAATGGTATATAGAGGAGATCAGTGTCCATTTCAGCAATATTGACGAACGCCTAAATGTTTTGATTGAAGAAAAGCTTATTCCGGCGCTGGAATCCAGCCTATCCTTTTCTTTCGATCCGGTGGAATGGTGGCCAGCGGATAAACCCCTTGATGTGCCCGACGAAGCATCGCTAATGGAAAAGATCTCTTTGAAAACACTGTTTCGAAAATGGTTTAAAGCAAATTAATTAAGCAATGGAGTGATGGAGAATCGGAGTACTGGAGTACTGGAAAGCGATGGACTGAAGGTCGAATTTATCTGACAAATCCAACACTCCAACACTCCACTACTCCAGTACTCCAACTTTTAAACAAGGAGGTTACATGTCGCTAAAAGTTAACTCGGCCGAAACCCGGCCCGGTGTTTTTAAGATATCTCCGATCGGTAGCCTGGATGGAAATACATACACGATTTTAGAAACAACCGTTGATTTGATTTTGAAAGAATCCCCGGATGTCCTTATCTTTGATATGGAATATCTGGATTACATCAACAGCATGGGCGTCCGGATTCTATTAAAAGCCAAAAAGGCTCTTGAGCAGGACAACGGCAAAATCATGTTCATGCATCTTCAGCGCCAGATAAAAAAAGTTTTTGAAATTTTGAACGCCCTGCCGACATTGCAGGTATTTTCAAACATCCAGGAGCTGGATGATTATCTGGACGCGATGCAGAAAAAAGCCCGCTAGCGTAAATTAATTTTCATTAAAATATAATCAACTACGGCTCCGGGCACTCGAATATGGGAATGTTGGGGCTAAGTTAATTGCGGATTTCAGATTGCGGATTGCGGATTTTGATGCCAAAAATATCGAGCATTCAAAATCCGCAATCCGCAATCTGCATTCCGAAATCTTAAGTACTCCATTGCTATAATAATATACACCATGCAATTAACCAAAGAAAACATAGCTGAACATGGTGAGTTAAGTTTTGATCGGCCGGCTGACGATACGCTGCTTGTGCGGTTGACAGGCAGCTGGACGATCGGGCAAAAACTGCCTTCCGGAGGAGCAGTTCAAAACCAAATTGAATCCAATGCCGGTGTTAAGCGTATTGCCTTTGATACCCAGAAGCTTGCGGACTGGGATAGCGGCCTGGTTTCTTTTTTGACCAAGATAATCCATCAGTACACAGATAAAAATATCACAGTAGACCAGGAAGGACTTCCGGAGGGCGTCCGAAAATTGCTGCAGCTTGCCTTTGCCGTTCCGGAAAGAAAGGGAGCCCGCCGTGAAGCCTCTCAGGAACCTTTGGTGACACGCATCGGCGGAGCCGCAATTGGAGTCGGCCAGTCATCCGTTGAAACCCTCAACTTTATCGGGGAAGCCTTTGTGGCTTTTTTAAAGTTCTTTGTCGGTAAAGCCCGCTTTCAGCGGTCTGATTTGATGCTGACGATCCAGCAGTGCGGCGCCCAGGCATTGCCCATTGTTTCGCTGATCAGTGTTCTGGTGGGCCTGATTCTGGCCTTTATCGGCGCCGTCCAGCTGATGATGTTCGGTGCCCAGATTTTCGTGGCAGACCTGGTGGCGATTGCGATGGTGCGTGTGATGGGGGCGGTCATGGTGGGCGTCATTATGGCAGGGCGCACCGGTGCCGCCTTTGCAGCCCAGATCGGGACCATGCAGGTCAACGAAGAGATCGATGCGCTGCAGACCCTGGGTATTTCGCCCATGGAGTTCCTGGTATTGCCCCGCATGCTGGCCTTGATTCTGATGATGCCGCTGTTATGCATTTATGCGGACCTGATGGGTGTTTTGGGCGGGTTCATTGTGGGGGTTGGCATGCTCGACATTTCAAGCACCCAATACATCAATCAAACCATAAAAGCGCTTAACCTCTATCATTTTTCCATCGGGCTTTTGCATGCCCTTGTTTTTGGGGTGCTGGTGGCCCTGGCCGGTTGTCTGCGGGGGATTCAATGCGGCCGCAGCGCCTCGGCCGTCGGACAGGCAACGACCTCGGCCGTGGTAACGAGCATTGTGAGCATTGTCCTGGCCACCGCGGCAATCACCATCGTGGCCAATATATTGGGAATTTGATCTCCGTGGGTTTAGTGTTTAGTTTCTTAAGGTTTCAGTGTTCAGGTGTCAGGTGTCAGTTCGATCAATTCTGACACCTGAAACCTGACACCTGACACCACTAACTTTTTTGACTTGAAACTATGAATAACAAATAAATATGCCCGAGAACCAGACAGATAAAGCACCCCACATCATCGTCAATGACTTAACGATGGCCTACGGCAGTTTTGTGGTGCAGCGGGATCTGACATTTACCGTTAACCGCGAGGATATTTTCATTATCATGGGCGGCAGTGGTTGCGGCAAGAGTACGCTGATGCGCCATATGGTGGGTTTAAAAGCGCCGGCAAAAGGCACGGTTTTCTATGAAGATATCAGCTTCTGGGAGACCGAACCGGAACAGCGCGATCAAATCATGAAAAACATCGGCATCCTGTATCAAAGCGGCGCCCTGTGGAGTTCGATGACCCTGGCTGAAAATATAACATTGCCGTTGGGTGAATATACGGATCTGAGCTCCAATCAGATGCGTGAAATTGCATCGTTGAAGCTCGCCCTGGTGGGTCTGGCCGGCTTTGAGGATTATTACCCTTCGGAAATCAGCGGAGGAATGCGCAAACGCGCCGGTCTGGCGCGGGCCATGGCACTCGATCCGGATATCCTTTTTTTTGACGAACCATCCGCCGGATTGGACCCCATCAGCGCCAGTTTGCTGGACGAATTGATTCTCGAGCTTCGGGACAGTCTGGGTGCCACCATCATTATCGTTACCCATGAGCTGGCCAGCATTTTTGCCATCGGCAACAACTCCGTCTATCTGGATCCGGATAAAAAAACCATGACCGCCGCCGGCGATCCCAAAAAACTTCTCGAGGAAACCAAAGATCCGGAGCTGCGCCGGTTTTTGACGAGGGGAAAGGACTGAGAATTTCAGATTGTGGATTGCAGATTGCGGATTTTAATGCTCGATATGTTTGATATTTCAATCCGCAATCCGCAATCTGAAATCCACAATTAATATTGCTCCATTACTCCAATAAAAAGGATATCGCTTTATGAGCAAACCAGCAAATAAGACGATGATCGGACTTTTTGTTATCATAGCGGTGGCATTAGCCGTAGCTGCCGTTATTGTTTTCGGTTCAGGCAAGTTTTTTAGAAAAACCGAGCCGTGGATGACTTTCTTCGGGGGATCGGTGCGGGGTTTAAACGTGGGCTCGCCGGTTATGTTCAGGGGGGTTCAAGTCGGTCAGGTGACCGACATCATCGTGGGCTTTGACGCCACCAAGCTTGAAGTTCTGATTCCGGTACTCTTTGAAATCGATCCCGAAAAGTTCAAAGATATCGGTAGTCCGGCGGAAACAGAAGACTTAGAAATGAAGAAAGCCCTAATCGATAGGGGCATGAGAGCGCAACTGCAAATGCAGAGTCTGGTCACCGGCCAACTGCTGATCAATCTCGATTTTTACCCGGACACGCCTGCCAAATTACTTGGGCTGGAACGGTTTAAGGACAAAATAAGCGTTGAAGATTGGTGGGAAATTCCCTCAATCCCCACACCGCTTCAGGAGCTGGAAAAAGCCCTGGGTGAACTGAATGTCAAAGAAATCACCGAGGATGTGAGACGGGCGGCGGACGGTATCGCCGAGTTGGTCAGTTCACCCGATCTGCAGGCCAGTATCGGCGAATTCAAAAATATGCTAATCGCTGTTAAAGAGGTGGCTCAAAAAGTCAACACCCAAGTCGAACCCCTGGCGGCAAGTCTGGATCAAACCCTGAACGAAGCCAGGGCCGGCATCGGCGATGCCCGTAAACTGATTGCCAACATCGATAAACAAACAGGGCCGATGTTGTCGAGAATCCATAAAGCGACCGAATCAGCCCAAAATGCTCTGGAGCAGGCCGACACAACCCTGAAAAGCATTGAGGGTCTTGTGGAAGAGGGCACCAAATTGCGCCACGAAGTTTCCACAGCCCTTCGAGAAGTCGGGGCGGCCTCCCGCTCGGTGAGAGTTTTAGCTGATTTCATCGAACAGCATCCGGATGCCGTACTTCGCGGAAGGGCTATTAAAACTGGAGGACAGTAATGTATAACCGAGATTTCAAACTCAGATGTGCGGTTCTAATTGCATTTACCCTGGTTTTGAGTGCATGTTTAGGTGGTGGGAGTCAAGCCCCTCCAACCCGATATTTCGTTTTAAATTCGCTGTACACCGCTGAAAAAAAGATTCAGCCGGTTGCTGATTTAAAGGAAGCGATCATTGTCATCGGTCCTTTAACCCTGACTCAGGTGCTGGATCGACCCCAGATCATCATACGACACAGCGACAACGAAATCCGGGTTTCGGATTTGGACCGATGGGCAGAACCGCTACGCGAAAATTTAGCCCGTGTTGTCATTGACAATCTTGCTTTCCTGCTTTCCCGGGGACGCGTCATCAGATTTCCACCAGCCGCCTCAATACCGGTTACCTATCAGATTATAATCGAGATCACCCGCTTTGACGGCAAACCCGGAGATGAAGTCGTGCTGCGCGCCCGCTGGGCAGTTTTAGGGGATAATGGTAAGACCGTGCTTTTAAAGCAGCAATCGGTTTTGAATGAATCGACCGGAGGAGATACCATCGCGGAGATGGTCTCCGCCCAGAGCCGCCTCGCCGCCAAGTTCAGCCGCGATATCGCCGAGGCCCTAAAAACCATTGAGGAAAAAAGCGCGGGAAAGTAGAATCAGTTGATTTTGGATTTTGGAATGCGGATGGGGATTGCGGATCTTTAATCTTGAGTGGGGTGATTATAGATTTGGAGAGGAGCTTATGAAAAGATATTTGGTTTTAATCATGCTGGTGTTATTTTTTGTATCCTGCACCAGCGGCAAAACAGAATACTTCCCGTCCCAGGGATATTCTGCTGAGGTTGCCGAAGTCACCGTCATTCGTAAAAAACGAGTGTTCGGCCTTGGATTTGCGATGGAGGTCCTTTTAGATGGCGAAGTGATCGCCCGGTTAAAGGCCGGGCAATATGTGACTTTTTTTTCCGATCCCGGCTTTCGTTCCATCGGAATACCGGATTCAAACATTACCGCCGCGTTGGAGCGCGGGCGCAAGCATTTTTTTGTGATCAAAACCGATTCGTCCCAATTCGGATTTGAAATCGAAAGAATCAGCGAGCGCAAAGCGTCGGCATGGATAGCTGAATCGACGCCGATTAATTAATATTGCGGATTTCGGAATGCGGCCTGCGACGAGCTCAGCCGAGTCGATTGCGGATTGATTCCCACCAACAGTATTCTGCATGTACGCAGCAGCATTTACGATATAGTGTATTCCAGATTACTTTGATTCTGAAAAATATACGGGGCTTCTGTGGAACAGAGGCCCCGTTTTTATTTGATTTTAGCTAAGCAGCAACGGTTTGAAAAGCTGCTGCCCTGGATTCATTGACATTCAGGTGCGCTTGTTAAAACTTGTATACGACCAGCACAGCGCCGAAGAGTTGACCTTCATCGCCTTCATCCACGACCGGGCTGTCATCATCCGCATCGCCCACCAGGCGGGTATAGCTGGCGAGGCCCTTGGTGCTCCAATTTGGGTTAATTATCCAGTTCACGCCCAGATCAAGACCGACATCCTTTATACCTGAATCCGCACTGTAACGGTCCAGACCGCTTCGCGCCGCATCCTGTCTACTGACGCCAAAATAGGTCTGCATGTAGTCATCGTCGGCATAGGTCCCGAAGGCGCCAGCTGAAAGGGCCCAGCTGGGGTTTATGATCCAGGTGTAGCCGCCTCTTAACTTCGAATACCAGCCATCATGGGCTTCGCCTATATCGGCCAAAAATTCAAGAGAAACAGACCAGTTATTGATGTCAAAGCCGCCGAAGATGCCCAATTCATTGGCATCGCTGACTTTTTTCATATCATCCACGGCGTTGTTGTCCACATCGTCGCGCTCCGCACGATAATTGTACACCGGCCCCAGGCGCCACATCTTGTCGGGAATCAGGTTGGCTCTGAGATTCAAGCCTAACAATTTAATAAACATCCCGTTGTCAAATTTGACATCAGCAAACGGAACCGGAACCGCTTCATAGTCTTCCGAACCTTCATAGTCGGGTTTGATTCCGATACCGCCACCGACAGATACATCTGCCGCCTGTGCTGCCGGCGCGATTAAGCATAGCGCCGCCAACAGCATTGAAGCCGCAATTAGTCGCTTTCCAAATTTCATCTGTGCTCCTCCTTAATTAATGGTTGTTTTAAATTATCTAAAAGAGTGTACTTCTCCCCAGCCTTCGAACTGCAGATTATAATAGCAGCCTGCCCATATATCAATCGTTTTATTTCGATTTGTTCCCTGGGAAATTATCGGTTAATAAAAGGTCCTAACATAGAGGTTGTATTAAGAGAAGAATAAGATATTGATAACTATTTGCATAATTTTGATGAAATGGCAAGGGAAAAATCAAAGTCACAGCTATCAATATAAGTGGGTATAGTAGCCAATCCCTCAAGTTGCCCGGCGTTAGCGGTCGCTCTTTTTAAACTCCAATCCCAACAGGGTAATATCATCTTGAGGTTTGGCATTGCTGCCAAAATCCATTAGAGATTTAATTGACTGCCCGACGATGTTCGTAACCGATTCACCCTGGATAGATTTAAGGGCTTCACAAAACCGATCGGTACCGTATAATTTACCATCCAGATTCTCATATTCAATGATACCATCGGTATAGACAAACAATTTATCACCGGGATACAATTGCGGGTGTCCTTCCTCGAATCGATTCTTTTTCCCGCTTAAAAGGCGCAAGTCCCCCATACCGATCGCCGGACCACCCTTTTTTAACAGCTCCAATGTGCCGTCCTTTCGCAAAACAATGGAATACGGGTGCCCGGCGTTGCTGTATTTCAATTCGCCGGTTTTGGTGTTGACAATCAGGTAGGTAATCGTAAAAAAGTTATTAAACCGCTCAAACGGAAACTCCGTATCGAGCGCAACCAGCACTTCGGCCGGAGACCGTAATTCATAAGTAGTTGCAGATTTTGCCGATTTTCTGCTGAGAAGATGACCTGAATTGGGTTGTAAGAATTGCGAAACCGAGACGGTTACCATTGCAGCCTGGACCCCATGACCGCTGACATCGAGCATATAGATCCCCCAGTGGTCATCATCCAGCTGAAACATATTGAATATATCGCCTCCCATATGCTCGCAGGGCTCAAATTCCCAGGTAACCTCCAGGTTTTCGGCTGAATCAATTTTTCGGGGCAAGAGACTTTTTTGGATTTCGGCCGCAGCCACAAGATCTTCATCCAGCCGTTTTTGTTTATCAAGCAGTTCCTGATTAAGCTGTTTCAGTTTTTTTTCGGCCACCGAATATTTGAAGACCAGATCCTGCAAAAGTTGATTATTGATGCCGTTGTCTTTTAAAGAAGCCCAGTATTCCAGCGCCTGTTTCAGCAGCAACGCATATTGCGGATTTTTCATATCCAGTTTTAAGATTTTATTTTTTAAGGAATCTTCAAATTTCATCTTATTTAAACCGCTCTCGGAGGTGGCCTGAATTAAACGCATAATCGTCGCCAACAATTCCGTCAATACCCACCCCTTCCAAGGTGGCCAGCGCCTGGAACACACAGTGCATGATTTCTTTACCGGTGATAATGCTGCCATGCTGCGGCGCGATCATGGTAAAGGGGATGTCTAAAATCTGTTCCAGGGAATATCTTAAAGCTTTTCTGGATGGCATAACGGTTTTATGAAAATTTAAAATGTCATTGATCGGGCAGTTGGCTCTTTTCTGGAGGCACTGTTTAGAATCAAGACAGTCCCTGCATTCGGGCCCCAATTCTAAAAACAGTTCCCATTCAATTCCCAGGCCTCCGAAGAGATCACTGGTGAACAGGATACCGCTTTTCGGATCAAACGTGACAATACTGCCCCCTGAGTGGCAGTAAGGGGTTTTAAAAAATTGGAGTGTGCGGCCGGAAGAAAATCTAAACTGATTATTTATTTTGCTGATTGGAAGCAGTCGGGTGGCAACCGAGTAATGGCGGATGAACATCAGATTGGATGAATCGGATATAATTTTTAAATCATTTCGGTTTATGATATCTTCAAAGTTGGGAATGCTGCCGCAAAGGTCAGGATCATAGTGCTGGTAAAGAAGAGCGATGATCTGGTTGGGTGCAATTCCGGTTTGCAATATCTTCATCATAACCGTTGCAAAATCCGGGCGGCTGCCACCGTCGATTACAACCGCCTCATCATTATCGATGATCAGATAGGGATTGCAATGTAAACCGGCCTGCTCATCGAAAAAGCCGATCCAATAGATACCATCTGCGATTTCAACGGAAGTCTCGAGGTCGATGTCATCTTTTTTGGGGTTGGACATAAGGTTTACCCTTTTTGCTGAGATTTTGTTTTTACACTTAAAATTTAATTCTCTGTATCAAATCTCAAAATGTCAAGGCCGCTGGCAGATAGTCTTTGAGTTTAGTCGATTCGTTAATGGGTTGAATGGTCCATTAGTTTAAAATGGATTGAATCCTCCTACGAATTGACTATTCACCGAATCAACTATTTATCAATACTCTCTGCCTTCTGTCATCTGAAACCTGACATCCGCCTGCGCGGCCGTAGCCGCTTCGACGCGGCGAAGGCCCGAAACCTGAAACCACTTCTAAACATTTACGGGGTTCCTGAATAACAGAAACCCCGTATTTTATCACTTTTTGCTTTTTATCACCACAAAGGCACAAAGTTCACAAAGGGTTTTATACTGGTATTTTTATTCTATGTGCTCTTGGTGTCTTGGTGCATAATATAAATGCATTTCACATGACCGTACAGCGATCATCATTCAGCAATCAGTTTATTCCGATGTTCGATATAGGCATCACGAACCGCAACATAGGGATCAAGGGCGGCCTCCATGAGCGCATCAATATCCTCATAGCTCAGCGACAGCTCATTGAACTTATCGTAAGCTGTGATGGCCACCGTCGTGCGCCAGCTGTAACCGCCGAACCTATCGTATCGAAGCCAGCTGACCGGATCTAAAAAATACGAGTCGACAAAGCGGGCACTGTCGCGCAAACTCGACGGACCCAAGATCGGGTACATGATAAAAAATCCATCGCCCGCCCCCCAAAACGCCAGGGTCTGACCCAAATCCTCCGGGCTGGGCTTTAAATCCCAATGCGATGCCACTTCGCCCAACCCCGCTAAACCAATGGTGGAGTTCAGCAAAAACCCGCCGGTTTCCTGTATGGCTTTTTCCCCTTTAAATTGCAGCAACGAATTGACAAAGCGGATCGGAAAACGCAAATTATAAAAAAAGTTGCTGATGACCGTCCTGAATTCCACCGGGATGAAAAAATTATAGGTCTGCGCCGCCGGTTTGGCGATGACCACGTAAAAAATGTCATTTAGCCCGAACAAGGCGCGATTGATGCCCTCCAGCGGATCGTTGACCTGAGTCACTTCATCATCATACTCCTCATCATCTTCATAGTCCTCATCATCTTCATCGTCCTCAGCGTCTTCGGTATCCTCAGCATCTTTAGTAGATGATTCCTGACTCGTTTGGGCCCAATATGTCCCTGACTCCCGGTCTGATGCATAAGCAGGATTTCCGAAACTGAATACCAAGAAAAAAGCCAGAATTGCCGCTGCCGCCAATAATTTTTTCACGGATTTCGCTCCTTTCCTCCTCGACAGTTTAAATCTCCGACCGTATTCTCTCTATCGTGTCCCCAACAGCCGAGAGATTTTTTGATAAGAAGAAATCGAATTTGATGCGATGCCGGTAGCTACAATGGCAATGGATTTAACCTGCCGGCTTTCATTTAGTTTTTTCCCGTAACGTTTGCAGCAAATCCTCCGGCTTCTTTTTAGAAAGGATCTGTCTGAACTGCCCGCGATAGTTCTTGATCATACTAACCCCTTCGATGACCACGTCATATACCCGCCATTGGCCGGTTTTGTTCGACATGCGGTAAAAGAGCGGAACCTTGGTGTTATCCAGTGTGATGATATAACTTTCAACCTCCACCCTACCCTTTTTGAGTTCGGTTTCTTTGCCAAATTCAATTTTTTCATGGGTATAGGCCAAAATCCGGTCGGCATAAACATTTTCAAGGAGCTTGCTGAAAAGATCGATAAATTCCGTTTGCTGTTCCGGTGTGAATTTTTTCCAATCCCGGCCCAGTGTGCGCTGGGACAGTTCCTTGTAATCAAATACTTCATTGATGACTTTACGAACTTCAGCTAATTTAGCCTCTCGGGGCAGCTCTTTAAACGCCGGTTCCTTCATTTTTACCAGCATTTTATTGATCTGCGCTTCAACGGTTGCTTTGGCTCCGTCGGCTTGGACCTGCAATGGCAGTATCAAAAAAACAGCCAGCAGGATGATGCTCAGCCCAATAAGTTTACTTTTCATCTGTCTTCTCCCCTCAAATTCAAAGTTTCTGCAACAAGGCCATTTAACGACAAAAACAAATCTTGCTGCTGAATTCTACGATTGACTTAATCCGCAATCTGCAATCCGAAATCGGGCATCCCAATGCCCAATCTTGTGGTTATTCTTCTTCACCCCCGACATCACCGAATGCATATTTGCTGACAAGCTCCATGATATCGGTCGGAGA
The DNA here is from genome assembly GCA_050122495.1 of Desulfobacterales bacterium. Taxonomy (GTDB): domain Bacteria; phylum Desulfobacterota; class Desulfobacteria; order Desulfobacterales; family JAHEIW01; genus JAHEIW01. The sequence goes on from JASFIU010000055.1 coordinate 14,656, forward strand.
TTCGGTATCGGTGATTGTGTCACCGTTTTCCAGCAGATCACCACCGCCGCCGGCATCGATGCTGACAAATTTATCGCCGATTAATCCCTCGGTTTTGATGGAGGCAATCGCATCATCGTAAATTTCGATGCCGTTTTTAATTTTTAGTGTAACCACCGCTACCTGGTTTTCCTGGTCCATTTCAAATTTTTCCACCCGGCCGATCTCAAGACCGAGCATATTAACGGGATTGCCGACTCTGAGACCGGTTACGTTACTATACTTGGCATACAGAGTGTAGGTATTCTCTCCGAGAAAGCCCACGTTACCAAGTTTTACGGTCATGTATGCGATAGCGAGTAAACCGATAACCACAAAAATTCCGACAACTGTTTCCTGGGTATACTTTTTCATTGCGTCTTCCCTCCACGTTTACATTGAAAGCGTGCAATTGGTTTTTGATTAAAACGCGCAAATTCCATAACC
>JASFIU010000056.1:0-14791 GCA_050122495.1 Desulfobacterales bacterium
CCAGGGTCTGTTCACGCAAGGGCTGTATATTGGGGAGTGCTTCCAGGCAGGTCAGGGCTTTCTTAATTTCGATGGGATGGTTGGCCTGCAGCGGCTTTATCATCTGGTAGAGGTCCTTAACCAGTTCTTTGCCGCACAGGCCGCAGCTGGTCTGGCTGATAAAACCACGCCGATCCAAAATATCCGTTATTTGTCCGCGGCGGGACGGCGTCAGCGTTACCGTGATCACATTGTTGTCATCATCTTCGCAAAAGCCGATTGACGTCAAATCATCCGGGCTATCGATGATGCCTTCTGTCAAACAAAAGCCGGCCACGTGGGCGATTTCGTCTCCCGGTGTGCGCATCACCACCGCATAAGGGTCTCCTTCAACACGAATCGAAAGCGGTTCCTCTCCCAATAGATCCTGTCGGGCCGATTTTTTAGCCGATTTATCCCAATGGATGAATTTATGCTTCAGAACCTTATCCAAGAAAACCCCCTTTGGTGTCGATAAATGGTCCCATCCCAGCGATGCTTACAACCTGGGGTTCTATCTGGGGATTGCAAACAGTCGATTACATATTAGAATATATTACCATTTTATAATATGTCTAATTTGGCAAAAAATTCAACCAATTTAGGGGCGTTGGAGTTTCGGAATTGAAACGTTTCGCGTTCCGCGTTGCGGGTTCCGGGTTAAAAATATTGCAGCCCAAACGCTATTGAGCATAACTCGCAACTCGTAACCCGCAACACGCAACGAAAGAACAAACCCAACACTCCAGCACTCCACGGACGGTACCTTTATTGATCATAATTCTGTGTATTTATATGGCCAAGTGTTGACTTTTTACTTGACAAATGTATCCGAAAGATTAATATTCACAAGTTTTAAAACTAGGATATTTAGGAGGCCGATAAGATGTACGCGGTAGTGACTTCAGGCGGAAAGCAATATAAAGTTCAGGAAGGTGAAGTTTTAAGGGTTGAAAAAATTCCCGGCAATGTGGGCAGTTCGGTTGTCTTTGACAAGGTATTGATGATAGCGGACGGTGATAAGGTAAATATCGGCCAGCCGGTTCTGGATAACGCTTCAGTAGAAGGCCACATTGTTGAGCAGGGTAAAGCCAAAAAAATAATCGTTTTTAAATATAAACGCCGCAAGCGATACCGGCGCAAACAGGGACATCGCCAGCAATTCACGGCGGTTAAGATCGACACCATCAAAGCCAAGGCTGCCAGGGCCACTAAAAAGGCTGAACCTGAAGCTGAGGCTAAAAAAGAGGTAAAGAAGGCGGCCCCCAAGAAAGCGGAAGCCAAAGTCGAGGCCAAAAAGCCTGAAACCAAAAAGGCCCCTGTAAAGAAAAAAGAAGTCAAGAAGCCCGAGGCCAAGCCAGAGGCGAAGAAAGCAGCAGCCCCGAAAGCCAAGAAAGCAGCGGCCAAGCCAGCAGCTAAAAAAGAAGATACCAAAAAGCCTGCGACCAAGAAAACCGCGGCCCCAAAAACAGCAGCCAGGAAAACGACTGCCAAAAAAACAGAGACTAAGAAAACAACAGCCAGAAAGACCAAACCGGAGAAAAAGCCAGATTAAATCCGAATATCGAATATCGAATATCGAATTTCGGGTTTCGGATTTCGAACTTATAATACTAAAAGAGTGATCCAAAATCCAAAACAACTTAAGATGACCGCACTTTGTTTTGGTAAGGAGTTTAATAATGGCACATAAAAAAGCAGCCGGTAGTTCAAAAAACGGTCGCGACAGCAATGCCCAACGGCGCGGCGTAAAGCGATACGGCGGCCAAAAAGTAAAAGCCGGTAACATCCTGATCCGCCAGCTAGGAACCCGGATTCATCCGGGTGACAACGTCGGAATGGGCAAGGACTATACCCTTTACGCTAAAATTGACGGTATTGTTGCATATGAACGCGTAGGTCGTTCGCGTAAAAGAGTTAGCGTATACGGCGAGTGAAATTCTTTGATGAAGCAAGTATCACCGTTCAGTCCGGCGACGGCGGGCGCGGATGCCTCAGTTTTCGGCGCGAAAAGTACGTTCCCCGGGGCGGCCCGGACGGTGGCGACGGTGGCAAGGGCGGCGATGTTATTTTAAAAAGCACATCGCGCCGGCGCACTCTTTACCCCTTTCAATTAAAACGCCAGTTTAAAGCCAAAAATGGCGCCCACGGCCAGGGAAAACAAAAAACCGGAAAAAACGGCCAAGACCTGATTATAGAAATACCGCCCGGCACCCTGGTCAAAGATGCCGATAACAACGAAATTCTAAAAGACTTTACCACCACCGGCGAATCTTATATCGTTGTTCAAGGCGGAAGAGGCGGCCTTGGAAATGCGCGTTTTAAGACTTCAACCAATCGAGCCCCGCGTTATGCCCAACCCGGAGAAGCCGGTCAGTTCCGCAAGCTTAAACTGGAACTCAAGCTTTTAGCCGATGTGGGAATCATCGGATTGCCCAATGCCGGCAAATCCACTCTGATCAGCAAGATTTCTTCCGCCACCCCTAAAATTGGCGACTATCCATTTACGACGCTGACGCCGACGCTGGGTGTCGTTGAAACCGGATGGGGTGAGCCTTTTGTTGTGGCGGATATTCCCGGCCTCATTGACGGCGCCCACCAGGGTGCCGGTCTTGGTACCCAATTTTTAAGACATATCGAAAGAACCCGGATTTTGATTCATTTGGTCGATGCCGGGACCATTGATCCGGATCATCCCCTGGATGCCTATGAGACCGTCAATAAGGAATTAGAATCTTTCAATACACAGTTGACCCAAAAGCCGCAGATTGTAGCACTGAATAAAATGGACTTGCCGGGAGCCCAGGCGGCGGCAGATGTATTTACAGCCGTGCTGGACGCAGAGCCGGTAATTTTAATTTCGGCAATCAAAAAAAAGGGGATTAAGCAGCTAATTTCTCGAATACTCGAATTGCTGGATAAACCCGACGACGGATAAGGGCTGCCAAAATAAAATGCTCAATTATTGTAAAGCGAATGGTAACCCTGTAAACAAGCGTTTGATTTGCGCTTGATGGATATGGTATTGAAATAATATGCGCATTGGATTATTCGGCGGCACCTTCAACCCCATTCATCGGGGTCATCTCTGGGCCGCGGCGGAAGTTAAAAAAGGTTTCAATCTTGATCAGATTTCTTTAATTCCAGCCGCATTGCCTCCTCATAAAACACCCAGCTCGGTGGCAAACGCTGACGATCGCCTGGAAATGATCCATCTGGCCATTGCCGATCTTTCCGGACTGACGGTTTCCGATGTGGAATTAAATCGACCGGGTCCCTCCTATACGATCGATACGGTTCGACACTTTAAAAATATGCTTTCAGATGATTCCCGGCTCTACCTGATAATGGGGCTTGACGCCTTTCTCGAAATCGATACCTGGAAATCCTACGCCGAATTGCTCGAAGAGATTGCTTTTATCGTTATGGCACGGCCTAATGCGGACTGCCCGGACGCTGACCGGGGCTGGAAACTTCTGGAGAAGTACCTTAAATCCACCCTGTCGGCGGATTATAAATTTTTAACCGACCACGGCGGCTATACTTCTGAAGGCAGGCAGCCCATTTATATTGTAGATATCGATGCCATGGATATCTCCTCGACCCAAATCCGGCAAAACATTAAAACAAATCAGACCATCGGAGATCTGGTACCTCCCCGTGTGGCAGAATTTATTCAATCAAAAGGACTTTATACATGAGCAAGGATACAGTCCCCCCACTTGACCTGTACATAAAAGCAGCTTCGGCAAAGAAAGCACAAAATCTGGTGGTCCTGGATGTTGCTGCGCTTACCTCCATCGCCGATGTATTTATGATCTGCAGCGGTCGGTCGAACCGCCAGGTTAAAGCGATTGCGGATTCTATAATTGTCGATTTAAAAAAGCATAAAATCAAGCCGCTCAGTGTGGAGGGCACCGCAGAAGGACATTGGGTTTTACTGGATTACGGTCATGTGGTCATCCACGTGTTTTACGAGCCGGTTCGGGAATTTTTTGATCTTGAAGGACTCTGGGTGGATGCCAAACGAATTGCCACACCCGATATGAAGAAGCCGCAAAGCTCAACAAATTAGTACTGAGTGCTGTGGGCTGAGGACTGAGTGATAGGGTTGTAGCCTTAAATTTCACTTTTATCCTCTGTGTTCTCTGCGGGCTCTGTGTGAAATTTTATTATGTCTGCTACTCAAAAACCATATTCCATGATTACCGATTTTGTAACCGGCAAGGAGATCCCCAATGTCGGTGCCGAAGAAAACCGTCAGATGGTCGAGCAGTTTTTAGTGAATCAAAAAGGGTTTTCAAAAGAAGATATCGAGATCGATGTTGATATTGAAATGACCATTGCCGGAGAACCGTACCGTTCTCAAATCGATCTGGTCGTCAGCGTTGACGGCGGGATTACCCGCTTTATGGCCATTAAGTGTGCGGCCGCCTCGCTGGGATCCCGGGAAAGGGAAATTTTAGCGGCCGCCAGGCTTGTTGGTGAAAACCAGCTTCCTTATTCAGTTGTATCTGACGGGAAAACGGCCATCGTGCTGGACACAGTTTCGGGTAAAAAGCTTGGCGAGGGGCTTAATGCCATCCCCTCCAAAAACGAGGTCCGTGAAAAGCTAAAAATTATACAACAACGGCCTTTTCCGAAAGAAAAATTAGAACGTGAGAAATTAATCTTTCGATCCTATGACAGCATGAATGTGAACGTGCAACGCAATGTGTGATGAGTGCAACCGTCTTGGGCATTTGAAGCGTCATTCTTTTATTTTAATGACCACCAATGTGATGTCGTCTTCTATTTTAGCGCCTTGTTGAAAATGTTTTAAAGATTCTAACATGGCGTTGAGAATTTCGTCTGCAGATAAGGATGAATTTTTGCGAATGATATCGTAAATGCGATCTTTTCCGAACATTTCCCGACGTTGATTGCACGACTCCCAGATTCCATCCGTACTGAGAAAAATTATCTGCCCCTCGCGCAAACCTGTTTTTCTATATGCTTTGAAAACCGAATCTTCCATAACCCCCAGGGCGACTCCGGACCCGCCCAGCTCTTCAAATGTGTCTGCGCCCGGTTCATAAAAAATGGCCGGATCATGACCGGCGCGCACCCATTGGAGGTCTTGTTTGGTGGGATCTACCATCAGGTAAAACATCGTCATAAACTGGCCCGAATCCTCCACATCGTGAGCCAGCTGGCGGTTGACATCGGAGATAATATCCCCGGCCCCCCCCGGTTGGGATAAGCGCTGCCGTAGGGACGAGCGCACCGTAGCCATCAGCAAGGCCGAGGAAATGCCGTGTCCGGATACATCGCCGATGGCGATGGCCAGTTGTCCATTTTCACCTGCATCGCTGGCAATAAAATCATAATAATCGCCGCCGGTTTCATCACAGTAAATGCTGCGACCGGCGATATCCAGCCTTTCCATCTGCGGATTTTTATGCGGTAAAAGGTTTTGCTGGACTTCACGGGCCAAATCGAGAGACTGCTTTATCATGTCATGTTCTAGGCTCAAGCTTCTGAACCTATCGGCCAAGGCTAGCTGGAGAAGAATGACCTCGATCGCTGAACCGAATTGTCCGCTATATACGGTGAAATACGGCAGCACGCCAAAAATGACCAGAGCTTCATACATGGTGCTCAAGGCCAGAAATGCAAATGCGAGCAGGAAAAACCGCGCCGGCCGGAACCCCCGCCGCCAGCAAATGAGGGCGGCGAGCAAGAATATCGGCGGGACCGTTATTGATTGGATGCTGACAGCCACCGTCATCCAGCCCAGATTCAGCAATAGAACCATTGCCGCTAGGACAAGGGCCAAAACCGCGGCAGCGGACAATAATTTATCAAAAACCGGAGCGTGCTTTTTGGTGATTAAAAAGGACTTGGCGAATAAGATGCCCCAGAAAAATGTGAGGCAAATAAAGACCAACACCAGAACCTCCCCCAGGTGAGGTCCAATTTGAAAATGCTCCCACAGCAATCCATTGGATTTCAAGAACAACAGATTCAAAAAGATCAGATACATCAGGTAATAAAGCCGGTTGAGTTCGCGCAGCGATATCAGCAAAATGAGATTATATACAAACATGGCCAGCATGATGCCGTAATAAACACCAAACCAAAGCGAGCGGCCGCGGGAGACGCCCTGGTAGGCCTCCTCAGTTAAGATTTGCAATGGCAGGTGCTTAGCCTCTGAGCTCTCCACCCGCAAATAGAAGGTTACAGGTTGAATAAAGCCTTCAGGGGGCAGGAAAGCAGCCGGAGTGCTTGGTTGTGGATCAAGTCCCGATGGCAAAATACGACCCACCTCTTTGGTAAACCAGCCGTCATCAGGGAATCTAGGAATGTAGAGGGTAGCGTAATCGATCCGGTTGGGCCAGTCGAAGTATAATAGCCACTTTTGTTGTGCGGTTTGATCTTTAAATGCGTCTACGGTGAAACGAATCCAATAAGCTGAAGAATTCAGGCCCAGGTTGAGAATTTTACCTGCATGCTGAACAAAGCGGGCCGACATCTGCGGTGAAGACACATCTTCGATGGTCAGTTTTTTTTGCGGGTCCTCCAGGTAAGCTGTATAGGGGCCCAGAAAATAGCGATCTACATCCTGTGTCAGTTGGAGAATCGGTTCGACCGAGGCAGCAGCAGGCCCTGGAAGCCACCCACAGGTCATAAGCACCAGGAAAATTGCCACACCTGCCAGGCCTCGATGGCATGCTATTTTGCTGTACCCACCGGGCATAGGGATTCCTCTAATTTTAGCTCATTTGTGGTTTTAAACGTTGCACCGCCAACATGCTAATATCATCTGAGGGTGCAACCTCCTGGATATGATTGAAGACTTTTGTTTTAATACGCTTCACAAGAGCGGGCCCTGTATCGACTGGTTGCTCCAGGATCGATATCAGCCGCTTTTGGGTAAAAAATTCCCCTTTTGGAGAGAGGGCTTCTGTGACGCCATCGGTATAGCCCAACAAAATTTCTCCGGTTTGAAACTGGACCTGCTGGATCCCAAATTTCATATCAGAGTTAATCCCCACTGCCGGTCCCGTAGGCTTAAGGTGGTGCTTTGCGCCGGCCGAGTTGACGATGAACAAAGGCTCATGCCCGGCATTGATGTACGCCATCACGCCGGTATCGGGATTTATGACACCAAAGAAAAGGGTGGCAAACATGCCTTCTTTACCGTGCTCATGGGCAATGTAGTCATTTGTGAGCTTGACGGCATTGAGTGCATTTAGCTGGTCAGCAGTTGCCGAATGCGTCGCTATCGACTCGGTTAATCCGTTGTTAACCGAAAAATTGGAAAATCCATGTAAGCTGATATGTCCGGAGAATACACGGATCAAGCTTCTAATCAGCGCCATGTACAGCGCAGCCCCCACGCCCTTGTCAGAAACATCCGCAATCACGATCCCCAGGTTGTTATCCGGTAATGAAAAGGCATCGTAGAAGTCGCCGGATACCTGTTTGGCCGGTGCAAAATACGTTGCGATCGCCCAGCCGGGCAGCTCTGGAATCTGGTCGGGCAGAAAGTCCCTCTGGATTTTTTTGCCTTTTTCCAGTTCATCGTCGAGTGCTTTTGAATAAGCTTCAATCTCTTTTTTGGATTGGTTTAAAGATCGATAAGATCCATCCAATTTTCCATAGAGCCGGGCATTTTCAAGGGTCAGGGCGATCTGATCCGATGTGGCCTGCATTTGCTCAATCATTTCAGGCCCGAAATGTTCCGGTTGAGAGTGGTGCAGGCTGAGAATACCGAGCAATTCTTTGCCTTTAAGAATAGGCACTTCCAGGGCAGAGCGAATGGTTTGGGCCTCAAGCGCCGGCTTCACCCAGCGATCGTCACTGGCTGTATCGCTGCTTAATCCGACCTGATGATGGTCGCTCACCCATACGGAGAGTCCCTGGTCCAAGATGCGACCGGTCAAATGAGAATGATGATTCAGGCGATTACCGGCCGGACTAAGGATGCTGTCAGAGACGACACCGTTGCTGTCGAGTAAAACCAAACGGCCCTCATCAGCCCGGGTCAGATCTACTGAAAATTCCAAGGTCTTCTGCAAAGTGGCTTTCAACTCTGTCCATTCGGCCTCGGTGGGGGCCCGGCAGCAGGAGTGCGCCATGGCCGCAAATTTTTCAAACAGTTTGCTTTTAACTTTAAGGGCCGCTTTTTCCGTTTTGAGTTGGGTAACTTCCTGGCGAAGTGATTGTAATTCCATAATGAGCTCCTCATTGTATCACCTGAATCTTAAGAACAGCTACAGCCATCGGCAGATTTAAGCTTGTTATATTCCTCGGCGGTCTCTGCTGCAGTCGAATCCGCAGGGCAACTTGCCGGTATGGGGGCCGACTGCAGATGGGTCCCTAATAGCTTGTCGGCGGTTGCTTTCATGTTCGCTGCGGGCTGGTCTTTGACAAATTGGCCAATGATCGCTGCGGCTTTCAATTTTTTATCTTCGATGCCTTCAGCGCGCGCCATTCCTGAGATATTCTCAAGGCATGGAATACAGCCGGATGCAACGGCTGAACCGATTGCGACCAATAATTGGGTTTCTGTATCGAGTCCGTTTAAAAATGGCTTCATATTGACTTCCTCCTTTGGGTTGGGATTTTAGGATTAAGCAGGTTTGACAGCTTCAATGTAAGCCGAAACGACATAGTCCAGAGCATTGTCACTTTTCTCCGGATCCCACGCCCTGGTCAGATCCCGGCTCTTATCATGGGCGGTTATTTTTATGTTTTGAAATCCGGCTTCCTTGAGCATTTTTCTCGTATCATCAAATGTAACTGCCCCTCCAATGCAGGCAGCAACCAATTCCAGGTTGTTGCGAACATTAGCGGGTAGGGCTGTGGTTGCCAAAACATCTGAAATCGATAGCCGGCCTCCGGGTTTGAGTATGCGATACGCTTCACGATACACCTGTAGTTTGTCAGGAGAGAGATTAATCACGCAGTTTGACATGATAAGATCTGCGCTATCGTCGGCTACGGGCAGGTGTTCGATCTCTCCCAACCTGAATTCGACATTTTTGGTACCCATTTTTTCCGCATTTTTTCGGGCTTTGGTAATCATTTCCGGTGTCATATCTACACCAATGACCTTTCCGCTTTCAACCACTTGCTTGGCCGCCAGAAAACAATCAAAACCACCGCCGCTACCCAGATCCACCACTGTTTCACCGGGTTTTAGCGATGCGAGCGCTACAGGGTTGCCGCAGCCGAGCCCCAAGTTAGCGCCTTCGATAACGCTGGCGATATCCTCCTTTGAATATCCCATGACGGTGGATATCTGTTCGGCTGTAAGTTCCGGTCCACCGCAGCACGAAGCTGCCGGCATTGCGTTAGCGATGGCGTTTGAAAGGCTGCAGCAGGATACTGCCTGACTTTTTTCGCTTTTAGCAGTTTCATTTTTAGCGATTTGCCCGTATCTCTGCCGGACGGCATCTCGGATTTCCGTTTTCTCCTGTGTTTCCATATTCTTTCCTCCCTGCTGGTGAAATTATTTAATAGTTCGAGAACTATCGAATATTATAAGCAAAAAAAATCAGCTGAGTGTTTGTTTCGAAAAAAATCCCTGCAAAGCCGTTAACGTCTCCGGGTCGATCCAACACTCTATTTTCTGCCCTCTGCGTTCCATTCGGATGAGTCCGGCCTGACGAAGTTCCTTAATGTGATGCGACATCGTCGAAGCAACTATATTTAAATCCTGGCCCAGTTCCCCGATGCAGGCGCAGTTTTCAGATTCCGGACTGCTGCCGATCCGGGTCACCACTTTCGGGATGCAGCATGACACCAGGCGCATGAAAATTTTTAGCCGATTGGGGTTGGATAGGGCCTTAAACATTCCGGCAAATTTTTCGATATTTTCATCTCGATAGTTCGACATATATCGAAGTATAAACAAGGCCAGCTAACTTGTCAAGACTTTTTCGAAAAAAAGCAGGAAAAATGATGCACAGCTAACAATTTGAAATTAATTGGAATTAAAATCTAGGCGCTTACCCTTGCTTCTTGAACGATATCGGTTTTTTGATGATGGTAGGCTTGGATTATCTTTTTTGCGAACTGAATGTTTTCGTCGGAGTCTCCGTTGAAATTGATGCCGGTCTTGAATTTTCCATCCTTTTTCTTTACGGAAAATATCACCCGGCCGATGATTTTTATCAAATTATCTTCCAGGTCGACAAATAATAAGAAGATATGCTTTGATTTAATCTGTTTAGCTGTTTCCAGAAGTATTCCATTTTGACTGATATCCTGGGCAATACCCATATTCTGATCAAACAGAATTCCTTCCTTATCCACACAATCATAAGCAATCGGATTAAATATTTTCACTCTGGGGAATTTTCTGCGGTCTAGTTTTTCCATGTTATAAGAATCGGTTATTTCACAAAAATCTTGAATAATTTTTTTAAAATATGAATTTTTTGGGCGCGATTAATCAGTGCTGGCTGATTGAGCAGGTTATCGAATTTGTTGGGTTACAGGGTTACGTCTGTTGGTTATATTGGTTTGATTGGTTGATAGGCGATGTGTCGGGTCAATATTTACCCTGATCGCAGCGATCATGAAGTTAGTCGTCAGCGATGTCCTTTCCACAATGCTTGCAAATCTTGGCCCTTTTTTTAACAATTTCAGCGCAAAAAGGGCATTCCCGTGTAAAATGCCTTTGATGGATCTTGGTTACGGCTTCATCGATTTTTTTCTGAAAAATCTCATTGCCGAATTTTACGTTCCGGATAGGTTCAATGGCTTCAGTTTCACCGATGTCTCCGATCATTTCGGCTGCTTTTAATCGCACCCGCGCCGGCTCTGTCGGGTCCATCAGGATTTTTAGAACCTGGGGGCCGTCATTATTGACGTAGCAGTCTGCCAGAATTGAAAATCCTTTTTTAATGGCCTCTTTTAATGCTTCCTGATCGGCCAGCACCTGATCATCGATAATTTGTCCCTTGCCGCCCATATCACTGAATACGGGGATCACTTCAAATTGATCTGTGCCCGGATAGTTCATACACCGGTACGAGGCAGTATGCGCATAGTTTTCCTTCATGTGATCCCAACCCTGCTGGTAGCAGGTGCAGTGGTCGTTAAAACAGATAAACAGGTAAGGCGTTCCCCACCCGAGGCCGTCGCCGACGGTAATCGATGGCACTTCCCATATGCTCATTTCTTCGCTGCAATGGGGACATTTCGGTTTCTCCTGTTCCAGGACCCGCTCCAATACCTGTTCCTTGGTTTCAAAAGCCATTGGTTTATCTCCGTAATGCATTCAGTTCTGAAATGTTTAAACGCCGTTAAAATAAGTTCCGTAATTCAATATGTCAATAAATCCAATTTGAATCTTATTGATTTTTATGCGGTGGTCCCATATGGTTGCGGCCCAGATGCACCTATACGTACTGGTTGCCCGGAAATTGAAAGAATGACAAATTCGAAAACAGCTGAGAGCCTAATTTTAGATTTTATGCCTGATCTCATCCGGCTTCGCAGAAAATTACATGCGAAACCCGAGCTCTCAGACAATGAAAGCAAGACCGCCAGGGTCGTAACGGAATTTTTCCGCCCGTTTGGTCCGGATGAGGTGATCGCACCGCTGGGCAGCAACGGCATGGCTTTTTTATTTGACAGCGGCCGGCCGGGTCCGACGGTCGTGTTTCGTTGCGAGCTGGATGCCATTCCCGTTGAGGAACAAAACGATTTTGCATATCGGTCCCGGATTAGCGCTGTTTCTCATAAATGCGGACATGATGGGCACATGGCGATCATGGCCGGTTTCGGGCATCTGGTTGCGCATAATCGTCCGAAACAGGGCCAGATCATCCTCCTTTTTCAACCCGCTGAAGAAACCGGTCAGGGAGCGATGGCTGTGGTCAATGATCCCAAGTTTAAAAGTTTAAACGTCGATTACGCCTTTGCCCTGCACAATCTTCCCGGATATCCGCTTGGCACCATCCTTTTAAAATCAGGTACCATTAATTGTGCCTCCCGCGGTATGATTATCCGGCTGATCGGTGTAACCTCACATTCGGCCTGGCCCGAACACGGCTTGAGCCCGGCCGAACCGATGTGTGAGCTTATTCAGGATCTTGCCAGACTGCCCTCGACTTCCGCGCTGAATCGGTTTTGTTGCAAGGTGACTGTGGGGCATGCCCGTCTGGGCGATCCGGCATTCGGTCTTTCACCCGGATATGCAGAATTGATGGCTACGCTTCGCAGTGAAACCGATGGGGCGATGTCAATTTTGGTCGAACATGCCGTGGGTCTGGTCAAAGAAAAAGCAACTTTGGCCAATCTAAGTTATGAGATAAACTGGGCAGAAGAATTTGTGGCCAGCTCTAACGACCCGGGTGCCTGTGATATTGTAGAGCAAGCCGGGCAGGCGGCTGGAGCAAATGTCATGTACCTTGAGGAGGCAATGCCGGTCTCAGAAGATTTCGGGCAATTCAGCGCCCGAATTCCAGGCGTAATGTTTGGACTCGGTGCCGGTGAAACCTGTCCGGGCCTGCATCAAGCCGACTACGATTTTCCCGAGGAATTAATTGGAATCGGCAGCCGCATTTTTATGGAAATTGCAAAAATTCTTGTCTACTAAAATATGTAAAAAGGCTGGGCCCGTTATCCCGTTTGCCCGGGAAAAATAAAATCAGACATTTTTCCTTATTCTAACTGGCTTAACGGGCTCAACGGGCTAAACCGACAAACCTAAAAGGATTAATGCGCATGCTACCCAATCAAAAACATTTGTTTAACATTCCCGATGATATTACCTATCTCAACTGTGCCTATTTATCGCCGCAGCTTCGCAGCGTTACCGCAGCAGGTCATGAAAGTGTTTCCGGCAAAGAGAATCCCTGGCTTTTAACGGCGCCGGATTTTTTCACCTTAACCGAACAAACGCGCAGTTTGTTTGCCGAGCTGATCGGAGCCCGGGCAGATGACATCGCCATTATTCCGGCGGTCAGCTATGGTGTTGCAGTTGCCGCAAACAATGTAAAGCTTGAGGAGAATCAAGCGGTCGTGGTTTTAGAAGATCAATTTCCATCCAATGTTTATCCCTGGCGGGAACTGGCCAGAGAAAAGGGCGCCGCACTTCGGACCGTCGCGCGCCCCGCAGATGATGATTGGACTGAAGCCCTGTTAAACCATACGGATAAAAATACGGCTGTGGTCGCTGTGGCCAATTGTCACTGGACCGATGGAAGTATTATTGATCTGGTTAAATTGAGTCAGCGCTGTAAGGAAATAAAAGCGGCTTTGGTTATAGATGCAACCCAGTCACTGGGTGCTCTACCGCTTTCGGTTTCTGAAGTGCAGGCCGATTTTATTATCGCCGCCAGCTATAAATGGCTTCTGGGTCCTTACAGTCTGGGTTATATGTATGTAAAACCCGACTATCATGCCGGGGTGCCATTGGAACACAATTGGATTAATCGAAAAGATAGCGAGGATTTTGCCGGGCTTGTCAATTACCGTGACGATTTTCAAAGCGGCGCAAGGCGCTTTGATGTCGGCGAACGCAGCAATTTTGCCCTGATGCCCATGGCCTTGGCTGCATTGAAACAGATTTGGGATTGGCAGGTACCTGAAATCGCTGACACGCTGGCCACGATGACTGCTGAAATTGCTCAGCGGGCGACAGCGTTTGGTTTGAATGTGGCCCCGCCGCATTTGCGTGCCGGTCATCTGCTGGGTATTCGCTTCCCTGAAGGCGTCCCTGTTGATCTGGTGGAGCGATTGTCACGCAACCAAATTTATGTCAGTGTACGGGGCAATTCCATCCGGATTTCACCGCATCTCTATAACACCGAGCACGATATCGAGAAATTATTCAAAACCTTGCAGGCGAGTCTTTAATAGGAGGGTTCTATGCCATACAATGAAGAGATCGATGACCGAATCCGGAAGATCGTGAGCCGCTGGAAAAATACCGATGCAAAGAAAATGTTCGGTGGTGTCTGTCATCTGTTGAACGGAAATATGGTCTGCGGTGTTTACAAGGACTACCTCATTCTGCGGTTAGGAGAAAAGGAGTCGACCGAAGCATTAAAACAGTCTTATACCAAGCCATTTGATATTACCGGAAAGCCGATGAAGGGCTGGGTGATGCTGGAAGGGCGGGGATTTAAAACAGACGAGAAATTAAAATCCTGGCTGATTAAGGCCAAAACTTTTGTAAAGACGCTACCACCCAAATGAACTTCATTAAAGAAATACCCGATATCGCCCAACTGCTCAAAGGATCAAACTATATTGATATAAAAACAATAGAAGGGCAAACTTCTTTGCGCCATTTCATTGCCGCAATGCTGTCCTATTATCCCAGATGGATTATATTTCTTTACCACATCCGTGGCGTTCTCGTTAAACTGCTGGGCTTGTACCGGCATCCAGCGCCGGAAGCCATTCCCCAACTGACACCAGAAGATGTTTCGTTTGTGAAAGGTGAGGCGGTAACCTTCTTCACCGTGAGGACGGCAAAAGAAAAGTTCTATTGGATTGGAGAAACGCCCGAGGACAAGCATTTAAGCGCTTATTTCTGCGTTGCTGCTGAGCCTTTAGGCGATCATCGCAAGCGCTTTCATGTAGCGACAATCGTTTACTACAAGCACTGGACCGGCCCGGTATATTTTAATTTGATTCGCCCTTTTCACCATTTAGTGGTTGCCAGAATGATGCGGGCGGGCGTTCAACAGGTGTAAGATGTTGATGCAAATGGAAAAGGCAGATGAAGCGCGGCTCATTTTCACCTAGTTTTTAATCTTAATCA
>JASFIU010000057.1:0-14764 GCA_050122495.1 Desulfobacterales bacterium
ATGGTGGTTTTCTTAAAATCGCCCGGGATAAGCGTATTCAGTTTTTGTGCCAGAGTGACCGCCGGTTCGTAAGGCAAGACCATAAAACAGGTATGGGTTAATTTTTCCACTTGATCTTTGACGGCGGCCACCACTTTCGGGTGGCTGTGACCGACATTCATAACGGCGATGCCGCCGGCAAAATCGATGTATTCGCGTCCTTCGACATCCCATAGCAGGGCTCCTTTGCCGGAGGCCACATAACAAGAAGTGACACTGGCCAAGCCCGGTGGCATAATTTGGGCTCTTAGCTCATTTAAGCTTTTACTGGTGGTTTTCGTCTCCATGGCTTTCCTCCTCCCCAAAAACAGCACCAAAAGATGTTAATGGAACCTAAGTTGAGCGATTGTCGAGGTTGCTGCAGCTACAAGGCAGAAGTCGTTCCGCTATAGTTGGCTATGCGGGACGGCATCTAACGCAGTAGATGCGGTAAGATCGGCAATCCCGAAGGGTTTCAAATTTTAAAATTTGAAACGCTCAACTTAGGTCGAATAAATTTGCGCGATAGGCCTTAAGATATTCCGCGCAATACTCGTCTTTACCGGCCAGCGCTTCTGCCGTAATGATATTGGCCATCATCTTTTTGTCCAAAGGATTGATAATGGCGCCGTCCAGCCCTTTGGCGATGGCCATGCTCATAAACGTCTGGTTGATAAATTGGCGATTCGGCAATCCGAATGAAATATTAGAAAGTCCGCAGAGGGTGTGGACTCCTTTAAAGGTTGCCATTATCTTTTCAATGGCATTCACAAATTCCACTCCAAATTGAATATTTGTCGCAACCGGTTGCACCAGCGGGTCAACATAAATATTATCGATGGCGACATTTTTTTGCAGAAGACCGTTTACCAGCTTGTCCGCAATCGCCATTCGATCGTCGGTCGTCTCCGGCATGCCCGCATCGCTCATGCACAGAGCAACGACTTTAAGGTCGGTCCCGGCCACCAGCGGCAGCAGACTTTCATAGCGTTCGTTTTCCAAAGATATCGAATTGATCATGGCGGTTCCTTTGTGGACCGCCAGGGCGGCTTCAATCGCTTTGGGATCCGGGCTGTCGATGCAACAAGGTCCTTCCACCGCGGATTGTACCGTTTTTACCAGCCACTCGAGATATTCGGTTTCCTTGCCGACAAATACACCGGCATTGACGTCAAGATAATCTGCACCGGCCTCTTTCTGATCCTTTGCCACCTGCTGAATCTCGTTGTGGTCCTGGGCTTCAATAGCGCCTGCAATGGCCTGACGGCTGGCGTTAATCAACTCTCCAACAATAATCATCATGTTCTCCTTATTAATGACGTATTTCCAATTCCGGTTTCGAATCCTGACGCGCGCCTGCGCAGTCGTAGTCTCGTCTCATAGCGGAACGCGGCGAAGGCCCGACCCCTGAATTTAGGCGACCAGTTCTTTGGCTTTTTCGGTGGCCGAGGCGGCATTGGCGCCATAGGCATCCCCGCCGATTTTTTCCACAAAATCCTGGGTGACCGGCGCACCACCGGCCATGATCTTAACCTGATCGCGAATGCCCGCCTCTTTTAGCGCCTGAATCGTCTCTTCCATGCGCGGCATGGTGGTGGTCAACAAGGCCGACATTCCCAAAATGTCGGGCTGATGCTCTTTGACTGCGTCAACAAATTGCTGGGCGGTGATATTGGTCCCCAAATCAACGACCTGGAAGCCGGCGCCCTGAAGCATCATCGACACCAGATTTTTGCCGATATCGTGCAGATCGCCTTCCACCGTGCCGATCAGATAGGTGCCCACACCGGCCGCATCACCCTCTGAGAGCAGGGGATTGAGAATATCCATGGCCCCGTGCATACAGCGGGCGCATAAAAGCACTTCGGGGATAAACATATCACCGGCCTTAAAGCGCTGGCCCACGACATCCATACCGGCCAGCAAACCCTTATCGAGAACATCGCGGGCCGAGGCCCCTTTGTCCAGAGCTTCCTGGGCTAAACTTTTAACTTCCGCTTCCTTGCCGGCAATCAGCACTTCTGCCATCTTCTCAAATAATTCTTCCATCGCTCATTCTCCTACTGTTCCTTATTTTTATTTTATTTCTTCCCAAATAAAGGGAAAACGCGCACTATTTTCCGCCAACCCCCAGTTCTGCCTCAGCTTCTTCAACGATAGATCGAATTGCACCAAGCACATCTTCGGGGAGGGGGTCAGGTTTGTGATTTTCTAAAATATAGCGTGCTTCTTCCAACGCTCTCTGGTAGAGGTCGCTACGGCCGCCGGCCTCCCAATCTTCGCGCGTCCGGCGGTCGATTAATTTGGGCTGGGATTGGGAGCGCATATGTTTAAATGTATTGTCATGACTGAGAAAATTTTTCCCGACACCGATTTCATGTATGACGTCCACGGCCAGGGTTTCGTCGTTGACCGCAATCCCCTGGACGACATGTTTAATCATGCGGGCAAACTCATTATCCATGACCAGCTGACCGTAATCGATTGTCATACCCATCTCGATCATACCCAGGCCGTAAATCAGATTGGCACCTGCCAACGCTGGTAACAAGCCTGTAATGGTCTTTTCGTGACCGGATTGGGCATCACAGACCTTGCTGTCGCCCTACCCACCGGCGACCCAACTGGGGAGAAGATAGTACGTTGCCATATGCGCCACGGCCGCATTAATCAAGGCACATTCGGGCGATCCCACCGCCGCCGCCGCCAGCCTTAAATCCATCGCGGTTGTAGAACTCCCGTAAATAAATTTGGCGCCTTTGCGGGTGAGCTGACTGAGGACCAAACCCCCTAAAATTTCGGCATTATGATCCACCAGCGTTCCGGCCAGGGTTACCGGTGAAGAGCCCCCGGCCATGGCCATGGACAAAACGTTGCAGGTCATCCCGGCCCTGGCGGATTCGATAATAATTTCACAGCTCTCTTTGACCAGTTGCAAGGGGCTGACCGGACAGGTGATAAAGGAGATGATGGGACGCTCCTGAAGTTTGTCTTTGCCACCGACAATGGCCGCCGCCATTTCAACGATTTTTTTAAGTAAATAACCATTACCCGGCCCCATAAATCCGTGCTTGCTTGTATTCGGCAGCCATGCTTCCGCATTGTGAAGCTGTACCGATTCATGCGGGGCATCACCGGCGCCCACAGCACGCTCATAGACATCGATTTCATCCAGATAATCGGCCAGCAGGGCTGAAGATGCAACGTCGGCCTTGGTGGTTTCACGATGGGCTCCGGTGTACGGATCAACAATGAAAACACCTTCTCCGAAATTGGTGAAGCCGACGCGATTGCTTTCCATAACGAAATCGTGCTTAGGATTGCGACCGGCCAGCAATAGCTTGGAAGGCGCTGAACGGATGCTATCCTCCACCAGATATGGGGGAAGCTTTGCGATGCGGGTCTTTTTGTCGATGACCGCGCCGCCGTCACCCAGAATTTCCAGCGCTTCGTCATCATCAAAACGGAGGCCGGTTTTCTCCAGCACTTCCAGGGTGGCAAGGTGAATTTCTTCTAGCTCCGCATCGGTAAATATCCTTAAACCCAGTCCGCCGATGCGGGGCTTGCCTGCATATAAATTGCGTTTCAAGGTCACACCTCCTTTCGGCTTAAACAAAGGTTTCCCCCCTTCGCCTCAAAGGCTACGGAGGGCAAGCAGGTCACAGGGAGATAAAGAGGACAGGGCACAGCCTGCAAGGAGCTCAGCCGAGTCGAAACAGATGGCAGAGAAAAAGGCCGGACTGATTCTGTTTTCTGTCATTTAACTTCTGACTTCTGTCATCTGACCCTTGAATTTAGGCGACCAGTTCTTTGGCTTTTTCGGTGGCCGAGGCGGCATTGGCGCCATAGGCATCCCCGCCGATTTTTTCCACAAAATCCTGGGTGACCGGCGCACCACCGGCCATGATCTTAACCTGATCGCGAATGCCCGCCTCTTTTAGCGCCTGAATCGTCTCTTCCATGCGCGGCATGGTGGTGGTCAACAAGGCCGACATTCCCAAAATGTCGGGCTGATGCTCTTTGACTGCGTCAACAAATTGCTGGGCGGTGATATTGGTCCCCAAATCAACGACCTGGAAGCCGGCGCCCTGAAGCATCATCGACACCAGATTTTTGCCGATATCGTGCAGATCGCCTTCCACCGTGCCGATCAGATAGGTGCCCACACCGGCCGCATCACCCTCTGAGAGCAGGGGATTGAGAATATCCATGGCCCCGTGCATACAGCGGGCGCATAAAAGCACTTCGGGGATAAACATATCACCGGCCTTAAAGCGCTGGCCCACGACATCCATACCGGCCAGCAAACCCTTATCGAGAACATCGCGGGCCGAGGCCCCTTTGTCCAGAGCTTCCTGGGCTAAACTTTTAACTTCCGCTTCCTTGCCGGCAATCAGCACTTCTGCCATCTTCTCAAATAATTCTTCCATCGCTCATTCTCCTGATTTTGAAGTTTGGTTGCGGTTAAAAATAATCCGTAAGCATTGCTAAATTCAAGTTTATTTTTTCTCCAGAGCTACACCCAATTCTTTTTCAGCTTCAACAACAATCGAACGAATTGTGTCGAGAACGTCATCGGGGATCGCCGGCGGCTTGTAATTTTCCAGCGTGTCAATCATCTTCTCGTGAGCACGCTTGTACATTTCCTTACTGCCGGCTGCTTCCCAATCTTCGCGCATGCGCCGATCGAGCAAATAGGCCTGGGACTGGGACTTCATATGCTGATAGGTCGTCTCATGGGCCAGGTAATCTTTACCGATGCCCATTTCCTTGATGACATCCACCGCCAGGGTTTCATCATTGACCGGGACGCCTTGCAGCGAATGCAGGATCATACGTGCGATTTCGTGATCCAAAACCAGTTGTGCCAGGTCGAAGGTGATTCCCATCTCGAGCATTCCCAATCCGTAAATGACGTTGGCCCCTGCCAACGCGGGTAAAATGCCGGTGATGGTTTTTTCGTGACCCGACTGGGCATCAACCACCTTGCTGTCGCCCTATCCACCGGCGACAAAACTTGGCAGACTGTAGTAACGCGCCAGTCGCGCCACCGCTGCACTGATCATCCCCGTTTCCGGAGAGCCCACTGTTGCCGTCGCCATTCTCAAATCCATCGGGCAGGTCGAGCTGCCGTAAACAAAGGGTGTGCCTTTTTGGCAAGACTGGCTTAGCACCAGGCTCGAAAGTATTTCACAATTTTGAATCACCAGGGTGCCGGCCAGGTGAACCGGGCTGGAACCGCCGGACAAGGCCATCCCGATGACGTTGACTGCCAGGCCGTTTGCGGCCGCGTCGATTATAATTTCACAATGATGTTTGGGCAGCTTGAGCGGGCTGATCGGGCAGGTGGTAAACGTGAGCAGCGGGCGCTCCTTTAGTTTTTCCCTGCCACCGACAATGGCCGCACAGATGTCGACAACTTTGGGCGTCTGGTTACGATCCACCGGACACAGCCAGTGGTGTTTGACGGTGTGTGTCAGAGATG
Source organism: Desulfobacterales bacterium (assembly GCA_050122495.1). Classification (GTDB taxonomy): domain Bacteria; phylum Desulfobacterota; class Desulfobacteria; order Desulfobacterales; family JAHEIW01; genus JAHEIW01. Next base: position 5,504 of record JASFIU010000057.1, read on the forward strand.
CTTCGGCATTGTGGATCGCTTGCACCAGGGGTGACTTATCGTGGGAGCACATGGCCCTTTCAACGGTTTCCACATATTCCAGACTGTCAAGAATCAGCGCTGTTTTTTCGAGATCCGCCTTGGTACTGTCGCGGTGCTCACCGGTATAGGGGTCCACAAAGCGGATGCCCTCTCCGAAATTCGTAAACGTGACGCGATTGTCGTGTAGAATGACGTCGTCTTCGGGCCTGCGGCCGCAGGCCACAAAAGTTGATGGCGCGGAGCGGATGGCGTCTTCCACCACCCAGGCAGGGAATTTTACGGTCTTGGTCTTGGGATCGACGATACAGCCGGCGCCATCATATATGGCCATGGCCTCCTTACTTTCAACAAAAACGCCGGTGTCCTTGAGAACTTCCAGGGTCGCCAGATGAATCTCGTGGGCCTCATCATCGGTCATTACATTCAGGCTGAAACCTGAATTCCGGTGTATACCGGCCTTTAATCTCCGAATCATTCATATACCTCCTTTTCGTCCGGTTTGCGGTTACGATCAAACTTTCATCGGGCCGTCTAGAGGTTTACCTGCTTTTTTTATTCCCTTTTACTTCTTTTTCGAATTCTGTGACGATTTTGCGCATCTCCCTGGAAGCACCATCCGGCAAAGGGGGCGGTTGATGGCGTTGGAGAATATCAATTGCGATCTCATAGGATCTTTCAACGATGGTTTTCCCTTCAGTCGCATCCACCCAATCGTTGCGTGATCTACGATCGAACAATTTGGTTTGGGATTGGCTCCTCATGGAACGAAGACTGTGCTCATGGGTGATATATGCGCCCCCGGGTCCAACTTCGTGGATAACATCCATGGCCAGCTTTTCGTCAGTGAGCTCTATGCCTTTAATAGCGATTTGAATCATGCGGATCATTTCGGCATCCATGATGATTTTGGCATAATCAATGGTCAAACCCTGCTCCAATACGCCGGAGCCAAAAACGATATTGGCACCCGCCAAAGCGCTCATTGTGGCGCTCAAGGTAAACTCGTAGCCGGACTGGATATCCGGTACCTTGCTGTCGGAGGCGCCGCCGCCGACAAAGCTCGGCAGTCGGTAGTATTGAGCCAGCTTTACCAACGCCGCGTTGATCATGCCGTATTCAGGTGAGCCGATGGCTGAAGTTCCAAATCTTAAATCAAGGATGGTGCTGGTGCTGGCATAGGTACAGGGGAGCCCCCTTTTGGCGAGCTGGGCCAGGACGATGCCGCTCAAAACCTCGGCGTTGTGGGTCACCAGGGTGCCGGCCAATGTCGCTGAAGACGTCCCCCCCGAAAGCGCCATGGGCATGATCATTACGCCTAACCCCAGGCGAGCGGCTTCGATGATGACGTCGCAGGTGTTTGTCGGTAATGTGAGCGGGCTTATCGGGCACACGCCTACGCTGAAAATAGGTCGCTTTTGTAAATTATCCACGCCGCCGACACTAACCGCGGCGAGTTCAGCCATTACGTTTAATGCACGCGGCGAGTCGGCACCCAGAAATACATGTTTGCCGGTGTTGTTTAATATGGCTTCTAAATTGTGGACGGATATGGTTCCTTCGGGGACATCGGTGGAGTTTACCGGACGTTCGAGGACGACTATTTCATTTAAACAGTCACATAGACGGGTCAGGTCGGCGCAGTCTTTTTTGGTGGCCCGTCGAAGCGCGCGCGTTGCGGGATCGATGACATTGATGCATCCGCCAAAGGTTGTAAATCCCACGCGATTGGGTTCGGCAACAAAATCGTCATCCGGATTGCGGGCGTCATAGACAATCGTTCGCGGCGCCCAGAAAGCGCATTCTTCGACCACATAGGACGGAATCTTTACGATGCCGTGCTCTTCGAAGCGCTCGATTTCACATCCACCGCCATGAAATAATTCCAGAGCGTTTTCACTGAGCACTTTAATGCCGGTATCTTGCAGAATCTGCAATGTTGAATAATGAATGGAATCGAGCTCGTCCTTGGAAAAGGCGGCTAATCCGAATCCGGCGGTGGTGCCGATGCCGCTTCTTGAAATTCTCTTCATGACGTTATCCCCGCCATTTGATATGAATTGACAAGAAATTCTGCCCCTTGTAAATTGTTGACAGTTTACAGTCAAGCAAAATCGAACAAAATAATAAATTATTTTATGCTCAAAAAATCGGCCAAAAGGGGGCTGCAAAGATATTTATTTTACAGCTGTAATTTTAGCCCTTTTATATAAGGAAAACCCGTGACAGATTTTAATCATCATTCGATCGGCCGGCTCGATCTTTACAGGTAAAAACACCATGCCAAGCTTCCGATTTACGCATTATGCCTGGGTCATTCTTTTTACCTGTTTTGCCAATCTTTTTATAAATTATGCCGTGCAACTGGGATATGGGGTGATTCTTCCTGAAATGATTCAGGCGTTGAATTTCAGCCGGACCGCCGCGGGTACCATATTTAATGCTTACCTTATTATATATATAGCGCTGACACCGCTGACCGGTTATCTGGCCGACCGGTTGGGTGCCAGACGGATTATTACCGCAGGTGCGCTGATACTCGGCATCGGTACGGTTTTGATGGGAACGGTTCAAACGCTGTGGATGGCCTGCGCGGTATACAGCCTTGTCGGCATCGGTGCAACCGGTATGTGGATACCGATCATCGCCCTGGTTCAGCGCTGGTTTGCAGCTGACCGCCGAGGGCTGGCCCTCGGAATCCTTTCAGTCGGATATGGTTTGGGTTTCGCCACGGTTGGGGCTGCTTTCCCCTGGATTGTGAATCATTACAGCTGGCGCTATGCCTGGTTTCTGCTGGGTTTTGCGGCCCTCGGCATGGCTGTCGTTAACGGACTCTTATTAAGAAAGGACCCCGCTGCGGCCGGTACTGAGCCTTGGGGTTTCAAAAAGCCAGCTGAAAATGCGAAAGGTCCGCTAGCGCCGCCCCAAAAATCGGAAGGGCCCAGTTCAATTTTGAGAAACAGGATGTTTTGGCTAATCGGGGTCTCCTATTTTGCTGTTTGTTACTGCCTCTACGCTATAACAACCTACATGGTCGATTTTGGCGGCCAGATCGGAATGACGATTGCAAAGGCCAGTTTTCTCGCGACTGTCCACGGTCTGGGTCAGGTCGCCGGTGTACTGATTGTCCTGCCTTTGTCCGATTTTCTGGGAAGAATACGAACCATCATTATCTCCAACGCCATGATTACATGTTCTCTGCTCGGAATTATCATCATTGGAAATTCATGGCAGGCGCTTTATGCGTTGATCGGGTGCTTTGCTCTTTTTTATGGCGCAACCTTTCCCCTTTATGGTGCCTGCGCGGGTGACTATTTTCCCCAAAAGATCATCGCTACCGTTGCCGGCGCCTGGACACCTTTTTATGGTCTGGGCGCCATAACCGCTCACTGGGTCACCGGATGGATACGGGATACCACCGGAACCTATCATTTGGCCTTTGCCATCGCCGCGGTGATGGCATTGTTGGCAATACTGATGATTCGTTTTGCTCGCCAAACAGGCCGTTGATGGCATTTCGGCCTATCTCTAGTTTTTATGAAAGAAAACTTGACATATCCAATTTTGCCGGTAAATTGTTGACAGTTTACAATATGACTAGAAGCGATTTCGTTTAATATTATTGCTCACGCAAAGACGCTAAGCCGCAAAGAAAGATAATTTAAATTATAAAAAAATACTTGGCGCCTTGGCGTCTTTGCGTGAGGCCAAACGCTTTAGCTCATTTAATGTTCGCATTTTTGAGATAGCACTTAAAACTCTCTATTCTGGCCTTGTTTCAATATCGAGATAAAGGAGAATGTATGGCTCGCGTTTTCTCGAAGCAAAAACGACCGACGTTGATGCGTCAGGCGTTGCAAGAGATCAGGGAGGCCATTCGTAAAGGAAAATTAAAGCCGGGTGACCGCCTCGTTGAGGCCCAGCTGGCCGAAGAAATGCACATCAGTCGCTTCCCGATTCGCGAAGCACTGCGTTATCTGGAAAAAGAGGGATTGGTTGAAACAAAGCCGTTTAAAGGAACCTATGTCGCCCAGTTGTCCGAGAGGGATATGGAAGAACTTTATTCGCTGCGAAGTGCCATCGAATCGTTTGCCATCCGGATCCTGATCAAACAGATCGATACGCAAAAGATTAAAAAACTTGAATCCATTTTCCAATCCATGCAGCAGGCTTCCAAGAGTGAAGATTTGGATAAACTCATTTCCGAAGATTTCCGATTTCACCAGACCATCTGTGAATTGTCCGATCATCGCAAGTTGCTGGAGGTCTGGTTGACGCTGGAAAATCAGTTGCGCGTATTCCTGACCATTGAAAAACAACTGTTCGGCAATTCAGCCCAATTCGTAAAAAGCCATACGCCTATCATCGATGCCATCAAAGATCGAAAAATAAGGCCGGCCCAAAAGGCGATCCGGGACCATCTGAATTGGGCAATGGAGGTCATCCGGCAGGGCTATTGGGAAAAAGCGCCGGCTATAAAATGCACACCGGGGAAAAATCGATAAGCCTGAAAATATTCTGGCCATGATTAATGCCAGAAACAAATATGGCCAATATCCAATCACCATGCACTGAAGGGAGCAGATGATGCCAAAAAGGGATTATCAACCGGGCGAAAGTTATGTCTACCCGCTGATCATCAAGAAACTGCTTAACACCCCTCTGATTTACTCCCCCCAGCGCGAAATTGTGTACAGCAATAGGGTGCGCTATAACTACCGTACGTTGAATGAACGCATCCACCGGCTTGCCGGCGGGCTTGAAAAACTTGATCTCAAACCGGGAGATACCGCAGCGGTGTTTGATTACGATAGCCACCGCTATCTGGAATGTTTTTTTGCGATTCCGATGATGGGGGCCGTGCTGCAAACGATCAACTGGCGATTATCGGCCGATCAGATGCTGTATACGATCAACCATGCCGAAGCCAAGATGATCATAATCCATGCCGACTTTCTACCCATCCTGGAAGATATCTATGATAAGTTGGAGACCGTAAAAACCATCGTTTGGATTTCCGAGGCTGAAGAGCGCCCCCGGACGAGATTGAAATTCGCGGCAGAATATGAAGAACTGATGCAATCCGGTTCGGCCGACTATGCTTTTCAGGATCTGGATGAAAACACCAAGGCAACCACTTTTTATACCACCGGTACCACCGGCAACCCCAAGGGGGTGCATTTTTCCCATCGCCAACTGGTGCTGCATACCCTTGGGGTTGCCGTCGCCTGCGGCTCATATCACACCATCGGGCGTTTCAGGTCCAATGACGTATATATGCCGCTGACGCCCATGTTCCACGTCCATGCCTGGGGATTTCCCTATGTGGCCACGTTGCTGGGCGTCAAGCAAATTTATCCCGGCCCCTATGACCCGCAAAAGCTGCTAAAACTCATCGAAGCTGAAAAGGTCACCTATTCTCACTGTGTACCCACCATCCTGCAGATGCTCCTTAACTGTCCGGAAGTTCAACATGTGGATCTGTCGAACTGGAAAGTGGTTATCGGCGGTGCCAGGCTGCCCAAAGGGTTGGCCCGGGCAGCCAAAGAGCTGGGGGTGGAGATACATGCCGGCTACGGTATGTCTGAGACCGGTCCGGTCATGACGATGGCCGCACCCCACGAACATATGCTGGATTGGGAAGAAGAAAAATTACTGGATGTGATTATTAAGACCGGAAAACCCATTCCCCTGGCTGAATTTGAGGTTTTTAACGCCCAGGAAAACCCGCTGCCCCATGATGGTGAATCTTCCGGAGAAGTCGTCATGCGATCGCCCTGGTTAACCGCTAGCTATTTTAAGGCGCCCGAAAAAACAAAAGAGTTGTGGCGCAGCGGTTGGCTGCACAGCGGGGATGTGGGCTATATCGATGCCGAAGGCTATCTTCAGATAACAGACCGTATCAAGGATGTGATTAAAAGCGGCGGCGAATGGATTTCTTCATTGGATTTAGAAAATTTGCTGAGCCAGCATGAAGCGGTTTTGGAATCGGCCGCCATTGGCGTTCCGGATGAAAAGTGGGGCGAGAGACCACTGATGGTGGTTACCCTTAAGCCCGACTATAAAGATAAAGTCGGCGTTGAAGATCTTCGGCAGTTTATGAAAAAATTTGCGGATAAGGGCAAATTGCCAAAATACGGAATTCCCGATCGCTATGTGTTTGTCGATCAAATTCCGAAAACCAGTGTGGGAAAACTCGACAAAAAAGCACTTCGCAAACACTATATTAAATAGCTTCAAGCAGGCATTTTTTCCGTTTCATAGGCGTTTATGGAAACCCTTTGTTTTTTGTGAAGGGCCTTATCATTATCAGGTTGCCAGATGATCGAGCAAGCCGTCCGTATTTTAAAAGAACATTATAACCTGGGTGATTTGTCAAATGCCGAGGAATTGCTCGGAGGAACCGTTAACCGTAGTTTTGCGGTAACGGCCCAAAAAAAGGATCACCCGGTAAAGTATTTTATTCGCCAATATAATCCGGCCATTGCCGAGAATGAAATCAGATTCGAACACGCCCTGATCAGTCACCTCAAAAAAAACGGATTCGACCTGGCAGCCGGAGTGATTCCCTCAAAAACGGGCGCCACGTATATTAAACAGGAAAGCGCGGCTGAAGGTCGAACCCAGAGTGATCTTTGGGCTGTTTATGAATTTATTGAAGGTGAAGACCGCTATGCCTGGTTTGATACCCATATTGCGCCGGAGGATATGATCAGCGCCGCTGAAGTGCTGGCGGATTTACATGCGGCCGGGCAAGATTTTCGCAAACCAAAAGGGTGCGACCGCCGTCAACCCCCAATTATGGAATTTCTGCCGACCTTCCGGCAGATTTATTCCGCCTGCAGCTCACAAGCGGGTAAAACCCGGTTTGATCAACGCTTTCTTCAAAATCATGATCGCATTTTGAGAGCGATCGATCAGGCCCTCATCCCTGAAGGTGATCGCAGCGAAATGCCCTGCTTCCCTATTCACTGCGATTACCACCAGGGAAATCTGAAATATCAAGGCTCGCGGGTAACCGGCATATTCGATTTTGATTGGTCTAAAATTGATCTGCGGCTTTTCGATCTCGCCCTGGCGCTTTTGTATTTCTGTGCTTGCTGGGACGGCCCGGAAGCCGGTAACCTCATGCCGGATAAATTCGAATTGTTTCTGCAAGCTTACAACGACCGGTGTGCATCAAAAGTCAGACCCGGCTCCCTGACAAAGCGGGAAAAGACATTCTTGCCGGCGATGCTGGCAGCGGCCAATCTTTTTGTGCTGCACTGGACCATTGTTGATTTTTATCGCGTTGATAATCCTGACACGGATGAATACCTGGTTTATCTAAATCATCACCTTAAACTCATAAACTGGCTTGAGTACCAAAATCATCGGATTGCCGGCATTATCAATCAAACAGTATGAAATATTTGAGAGGTCGGGGAGTTTTTCCCTGATACCCATTTTGCGGCCGTTCAGGCATCAGATCCAAGATTTATCAAAGGAAAGCAAACGCCACGTATGAGTACAGCTATCTTAAGTATGTTATCCGGATTGGCGGGGATGTTCGGATGGGGGATCTACGACTTTTTAGGAGGTGTTTATTCCAAACAGATCGGCCCTTTTAGATCTTTCTTCTGGTCGCAACTGGCAGGTTTCATATCTGTTCTTCTGCTTTTATTCGCATTCGCAATAAACCTCAACGTCCCCGTGTGGGTAATCATTCTGCTCCCGATCGCAGCAATTGTTTATTCTGCCGGGTACCTATTTTTTTTCAAAGGATTTGAGATCGGCAATGTATCTATTGTTGCCGCCACGATGAATCTATGGGCTGTATTCACCATGCTGTTTGCGTTTATATTTATGGGCCAGCGGCTTACCTCAATGCAGTCATTAGGTGTTTTTATGATTATTTCCGGCGTCACTTTAGCATCCTTAAATTGGCGTGATATTAAAAATCATCGCTTAAAACTTTCACTCGGCGTTAAAGAAACCGTCCTGGGTGCTTTTTTCTTTGGCGTTTTTTGGAATATCAGTGAAGTAATATCTGAAAAAATCGGGTGGCTATCCACAACGCTATTTGTGAAATTTGGAATCATTGTGTTCTTGCTGCTCTTTTCTTTCCTCGTCAAACGAGAGCTTGTCCTTACGAAAGCTACCCCAAAAACAAAATTAATGGTTTTATTAATGGGCAGTATAGAAGCGGGGGCTGTCGCAATTGTGAATTACGGATTAACAATCGGTGACGCCATATTGATTACGCCTATCGCCTCTGCCTTATCGATTGTAACGATAACCCTGGCCATTATATTTTTGAAAGACAAGGTCACCAAACTTCAGGGGCTTGGAATGCTAGCCGCTATTGCCGGCATAATTGTAACTGCATTTTAAACTCGTGCACGATGATTCTGTATCTTTAGAAGGGAGACACGATTCGCAATGAATGTTATCTGGATAACATCGGACACATTTAGACGGGATCATATTGGAGCCTACGGCAACAAACAGATTCAAACTCCCGCTCTGGATTTGCTGGCGGAAAAATCGGTCCGGTTCCAACGGCATTACGCCGCCGGGTTTCCGACCATGCCGACCCGTGCGGATCATTTTTCGGGGCGCTGGACCATGTCTTTTATGGGCTGGTCACCTTTGCCCTCAAACGTGACCACCCTGGCTGAAATCCTGTCTGAAAATGGGCTGCATACGGCGGCGGTTGTCGACACGCCTTTTTATATGCGGGACGGTATGAATTACGATCGCGGTTTCAGAAGTTTTTTCATGGGCACCGGTCAGGAAGGTTCCGGCGCTAAAAAATTGAAGGACGGGCGGCATGAGTCACAGGATACGCGTGCAGCCTGGCGTTTTGAATCGGATTACAACTCACCGCAAACTTTCATCAAAGCGATGCAGTGGCTTGAACATCATTACAAGGAAGACTTCTTCCTGTATGTCGACACCTGGGACCCCCATGAGCCCTGGGACGCCCCCAGCTACTATACCGAAATTTACCGGCCAGATTACGATGGCGAAATAATCGAACCGATCTACGGATTCTGGAAGGATGTGCCCGGATTTACGCAAGAAAGGCTTGAGAAAGCGCATGCAACTTACTGTGGTGAAATCACCATGGTCGATACCTGGCTGGGTTATTTTCTGCGACGGGCTGAAAATATGGGTCTGATGGAGAATACGGCGATCATCTTTACTTCGGATCACGGCTTCTACTTTGGAGAACACGGTGGGCTCTTCGGGAAGATGGTT
>JASFIU010000058.1:0-14210 GCA_050122495.1 Desulfobacterales bacterium
GGTTTCGGGCCTTCGCCGCGCCATAGCGGCTACGGCCGCGCAGGCGGGTGTCAGGTGTCAGGAAGATACAGAGAACTGAAGACAGATGACAGTTCACAAAAGGCAGACTGTTTTCTACTTACAGTCATTTTTTTCCTGACACCCGAAACCTGACACCTGAAACCAAAGCGATTATGACGCTGGCAATATTTTTTCGGGATATTAAACTAGAAGAGTTGTTTGATATAGGAGATTAACTCGCCAACGCTATCTCCCAGAAACGGCCAAAGCTGGTAAGCGAGATAGCCCAGTGAAAGCAAAAGCAAAATGGTAACCAAAAAGCCCACCAGTCGTCTGGTACTGTTTTTTCTGGGTTCCGATTGGACAAAGGGCGGTTTTTCTTCCATCAGGGGCGGGGCATCGAAAGTACGACGGGGCTCGGGTTCCACCACGGTTATCTCTTCATCCGGTTGCTCCAACGGCACATGCGGCACAAAAGCGGCGGTTGCACCCAGCTTTTGCAGCGCTTCCAGGATGATCAAGGCTTTTTCGGCCGGGATATCATTGCTGAGAAAGTAAGGCGTGTTGCGGACTTTTTCTGTTAATTGTTCACGCGTCGCACTCTTTGCAAATTGTGAAAGCAGCATTACGACTTTCTTTTCGACTTCCCCGCTCGGTGCTTCTTGAAGAACCAGCTTTCCTCTATGTCCATTGCTCATTACAGTGGGCCTTTCTTTAATACTGCGCATTTATTATCACACACCCGCTTCCTTTGGCTCCTCTGAGCCTAAAGGTTGCAAAGGTTTTATTTCTATCTATATTTTATCTTTATTTCTTCAAAAATGTCAAATGCTTACAAGAGCAACCAGCGGTTAAAATCCTTCTACTGCTGTTTGGTTAAACCAAGCCAGTGGTAAATTGCCGGTTCTCAAAGGGGGTTCCGATCCGCACCCGGCAGGCGCCTGTTTTTAAAAACGCCCTCTAAGCGATATGCGGTGGGCCGGGTAAACAATTGACCGGTTATGCGCCATTTGATAAACTAGACAAGTTGATCCGGTGGTTATAGAGACCACGGAACGCTAAATAACCGAGCCTTCCCAGATACGAGTTCTTTGATCCCGGAAACATTTTTTGTAGAAGGGAATTAAATTGAAACTTTCAACTGCGATCACTTACGCTTCCGCCAGTTTGTCCCGCCTTTACCGTCCTGCTTTGAGATCAGCTGTTGTAATTGTTCTTTTTGTTTGTCTTGGATGTGCCACCTCGGGTTATAATATAAACCCGGCACCCCCCAATCTACCCCCAAATGCGCGCGTGCTTTTGATGCCACTTGATGTCCAATTATTTGAGCTGACAGCCGGCGGTCTTCAGGAACCAAGGGCCGATTGGACCGCGGTTGCTGAAAATCATGTGCATGCCGCTTTAGAAAGTATTTTAAAGGAAAAAAAGGATTCTGTGGTGCTCTATGAACCGCCGCAGAATAATCCGGAAAAAGCGCATTTAAATGAACAATTGATGAAACTGCATGAGACGGTCGGGCAAAACATTTTGATTCATACCTATTATTCGGCACATAACCTCCCTAACAAAAAAGGCTCCTTCGATTGGAGTTTGGGAGAGGGTGTTGAACGGCTTAACGAAAGGTATGATGCGGATTGCGCGCTTTTCATTTTCATAAGGGACAGTTATGCCAGTGCCGGCCGCAAGGCTGTTATGGTATTCGGAGCGCTGGCCGGCTATTATGTTACCGGCGGCTTCCAGATGGGGTTTTCTTCGCTCGTTGATCTTGAAAACGGCAATATCCTCTGGTTTGGCAGACTACTGAGAGAAACAGGGGATCTTCGCACACCCGAGCCCGCGCTGGAAGCGGTTTTACAGCTTTTAGACGGAATTCCATTATGACATTGAATCCCATACGCTTTTGGGGCCTGATACTATGCCTGTTATGCCTGTCGTGCGCCACCACCCCGATCTCGGACATCGCTCCCGGTGAGAAGCCGGCCATTGAATCGGATGAAGCCGGGTTGTGGATGTATATGGACGATATCGAGAAAAACCTGAAGACATCCGGCCGTATTGAAACCGATCCTGTGCTCAACGCTTATGTCGCTAAAATCATCTGTAGACTGGTACCGGATTATTGCTCGGATATTCGTTTCTACATCGTCCGGACCCCTCATTTTAATGCCACAATGGCCCCCAACGGCGCCATGCAGATATGGACCGGCCTGATGCTGCGCGCCCAGAATGAAGCCCAGCTGGCATATGTGATCGGCCATGAAATTGGCCACTATCAGCGGCGGCATTCCTTAAAACAATGGCGTTCGGTGAGAGATACCAGCAGCGTCCTCATTTTTTTTCAACTGGCGGCTGCCGGAGCAGGCGTCGGTTATGCGGGCGACATGGCAGCGCTTGTTGCGGTAGCAGGTCTTTTTGCCTATTCGCGTGAACAGGAACGTGAAGCCGATGACATTGGCTTTGAGTTCATGGCCAATGCCGGCTATGACTTTCATGAAGCCGCCAGCATCTGGCAGGCACTGATAGAGGAGCATGAGGCTGCCGATTATCCCGATGAGATTATCCTCTTTTCCACCCATCCCAGCACAGAAGAGCGTGTCAAGACCTTGCGAAAGATGGCCCAACAGCTCGAATCCGAAGGCAAGTCCGGAGAAAAGCACCAGGCAGATTATCTTGCCCGGATTCGGCCGTTTCGGACCGGCTGGTTGCAAAATGAGCTTCGCAAACGCGATTACGCTGCCAGCCAGGTCGTACTCAATCACCTGTTCAAAACGGGAGAAGATTCCGGTGAGTTACATTTTTTTCAGGGTGAACTGTATCGGCTGCGGGGTCAAGAAGATGACATTCAAAAAGCGATTGCCAGTTATCAAAAATCCGTCAGTTTCGATGAGTACCCCCCCGCAGCCCATCGAGCTCTCGGGCTGTTGTACCGCAAGACGGGAAAAATTGAAGAAGCTCGCCTTGCGTTTAGGAAATATCTGGCTGCTGCTCCGACGGCACCCGACTATCAGATGATAGAATTCTATCTTGAGGAACTTAAATCAAATGATTCGAAATAGAAAAAATATTCTGCTCGCAATCATTTTTCTATTGAATGCCTGTGTCTCTTACGAGCTGGTGGAGCCGGTCAAAAGAGATATCGGCAGCTTTTACAGCGTTGAGCCCCAGATTGCCTGGAGCCGTGCTGCCCACGGTAAAATAGAAATCTGGACTGTCGACGGCCCCGCACTTGAAGCCATCCACTTTTTTAATGGAATTGGTGACGGCGAAACACTGTTTACTGCCTATGGACAGCAGAAAGAAAAGCTGCCCTTATTCAAAAAGGACATGACCGCAAACGAGGTAATGGAATTTATCGTCGACAGCATCATGGCGCAGGGTCCTCCAGGCCTGGTAGGACGCCATTTGAAAGGAACCGGCGCGCAGACAATGCACCTCAGGCCATTTAAATTCGGTGACCATCCCGGATACCGCTTCGAATTATCGTTTCTTTCGCAGGAAGGTTTGGAATACGAGGGATTTGTTGTGGGTACGATTAAGGACGATAAGCTCTATTTAATCTGCTATACGGGAACACGGTTGTATTACTACCCGAAATATAAAGAATATGTGGAGCAAATGATTGCGTCGATTGACATGCTCTAAAGAATTAAGGATGTTAAAACACGAAAGGCGGTTGTAATTTTATAACCGCCTTTTTAAATGTTCTGCCTGAGTCAACGATCACCCGCAAAGCGGGTGGCTTGGATTTTACTGCCATAGGCGGTAAAAGACAGGAGCACGAAGTGCCCCGATCGTTGCGGGTGGAACCGGGCGCGAAGCACCCGGTTTGGAAAACCCAATTAAAATTCGATGTTGCTCGGCGTTCTGGGGAAAGGAATCACGTCCCGGATGTTGCTGATGCCGGTGACCATCATCAAAAAGCGTTCGAACCCCAGGCCAAAGCCGCTGTGGGGGACGCTTCCGTAGCGGCGGGCATCCAGGTACCACCAGTACGGGGCTTTGTCCATCTTGGTTTCATCCATGCGGGCTTCAAGCACCTCCAGACGCTCCTCACGCTGGCTGCCGCCGATGATCTCGCCGATGCCCGGCACCAGAACGTCCATGGCGGCCACGGTTTCGTCGTCATCATTTACGCGCATGTAGAAGGGTTTGATGATTTTAGGGTAGTCGTAGACAATCACCGGTTTTTTAAAATGCTGTTCGGTTAGAAAGCGTTCATGTTCGGTCTGCAAATCGTTGCCGAAGCCGGTGTCATATTCAAACTTTTGGCCGGACCGGCTTAAGATCTCCACCGCTTCGCGGTAGGGCAGGCGGACATAATCGGATTGGGCGATGTTTTCCAGCGTTGCCATCAGGGTTTTATCCACCCATTTGCCAAAAAGCTCCAGATCCTCCGTGCAGGTCTCCATGGCGTATGTGGTCAGCTCGCGGATGAGCTCTTCGCCCAGGTCCATATTGCCTTCCAGATCGCAGAACGCCATTTCCGGCTCCACCATCCAGAACTCGGCCGCATGGCGGCGGGTATTTGAATTTTCCGCTCGGAAGGTGGGGCCGAAGGTGTAGACATCGCCCAGGGCCAGCGCAAACATTTCAGCCGACAATTGCCCGGAAACGGTCAGATTGGCTTCCTTGCCGAAAAAATCCTGCTGGAAATCGGCTTTACCTTCTTTTTGGGGCGGACTTTCCATATCCAGGGTGGTTACCCGAAACATTTCGCCGGCGCCCTCACAGTCCGAGCCGGTCAGGATCGGTGAATGCAGATAGCGGAAGCCGCGGTCCCGGAAGAATTTGTGAATCCCGTATGAGACTTCGGATCGAATGCGAAAAGCCGCCCCGTATTTGTTTGTGCGGGGGCGCAGGTGGGCGATGGTTCTTAAGAATTCGTCGGTGTGGCGTTTTTTCTGCAACGGAAAGTCTTCCGGCGCCAGGTGGATGATCTCCACGCTGTCTGCCTGGATCTCCCATTTCTGACCGCCGCCTTTGGATTCGACCAGCTGTCCGCTGACAGCCAGGGCCGAGCCGGTGGTCAGCTTTTTTACGTCTTCATAGTTGGGCAATTTTTCATCTGCCACCACCTGAATGTTTTTCAGGCTGGAACCGTCGTTGATTTCGATGAAGGAAAACCCTTTGGAATCGCGCCGGGTGCGAACCCATCCCTTTATCAGCACCTGCTCCATGGGGCCATCGGATTCTAAGAGTTTAAATATTTTGCTCCGTTTCATGGAAACTCCCCTTTAATCGTTTGGCCGTTGAGCCTGTTAAATCGGTAATTTTCTAGCTTCATTTATAGCATTGTCTTATGGAGTCGGCAAGATAGATCTACGAAGGCCAAATAGAAGTGCTAAGGATTGAGGACTGAGATTTATTTAGTGCAGAATACAGAAGATTTTAAATTTAAGATACCAAATGTAAAAGCAAAAATGCCTAAAACCAAAGAAGGTATAAATCCTTTTTTAATTTTAGGCACTTTAGTTCACTTTAGATCATTTTAGGCACTTGTCTTTACGCTATATAGATAAACTTACAAACAGACCCGTCGGATTGGCGTTACTTTCGCTGCCGGTGGCGGCCGCCGTCAATGTGGAATGCAGTTGGGTGAAAAGCCCGCCGGAATCAGTTCCAAAAAGCGCCTGGTGAACCGCAGCCGCGCTTTGCGGGGATGACAGTGCATCCTCAAATCGACTCTGGTCGGCCGGGGAGAATTTGAATACGCCTTCCTCGGTCTTTTCAAAATCAAAACCAATGCCAAAGTCGGTGTTGAATTGAGGCCCTTCGGAATCAAACCATGACGTTACGGCGCTGCGAAGGTCGCTTCGAATCCCTTCGAGTCCGTCGCCTGTGGACGAGGTAATGGCCGAATCATCGAACAGGGCATTCATGGAATTGGCAATAATATTGACCAACTTGCCCAGCATTTCTGTATCCACCGGTGTAACGGGAGCTGCCGCGTCATACTGTTCTGCAGCGGCTGGTGTGGTGTTTTCGGTTTCGACATATTCAACCGCAAGATCGGATGCATTGACAACGTCGACGCCGCCGATCTGTACCTCGATGGTATCATTGTAGGGCTCATAGGTGCCATCTGATATTTCCGCGGCCGCGAAAAAACCGGTCGATCCGCTGTCCAGAATCAGCTGACTTTCGGTATCGTTAGAAACCAGAGAGACCTGCTGGGAGCTGCTGTCATAGCTGGCGGTTACGCCGGCCGCTGAGGCGGTAATGCGATCGAGTACATCGGTCAACGTGTCCGTATCGACGTCAATCGCGATGGAAACCCCATTAACGCTGATGCTGCCGCTTTCAACTCCCGAGAATTGGGCCTGTTGTGCCAGAGGATCCTCGGCCTCTCCATCGGTTCCGGGGGTTGCCACGGCCCCATCCAGTTTTACGGCCGCCACAAAACCGGAAGTGTCGTTTGAAAGGACGATATCCGGGGTCGAGCCGGGCGTATTCTGGGTCAGCAATACCGTTTCGGTGGCGGCGTCGAAGGTGGCTGTCACGCCGGCGCCCGATGAATTAATGCTGTCGAGCACATCGTTAATCGAATCATCCGCGGCAACATTGATGGTGGTCCCGTTGATTTCAAAGGATCCTGCAGTTACATCAAAACCCGTTTCAAGATTGGGATCCGTGCTGCCCGTCCCGTTAAAGGGGTTATCCGGGTTCACGGCGGCTTCGATGCCAGCGATAACATCCACGGTGAAGGTATCGTCTTTAGCCAGATCGCCGTCACTGAAACTGACTGTCAAACCGTTGCTCAAGGTGTATTCCGTGCCGGCCGAATCACCTCTACGGATGGTGACAAGGTCAATTTGGGAATTGTTGGAGTCATAGACTTTTAACTGAAGGTTTCGGTTGCTGCCGATGGCGCCGGCCTTCGTCACCTGGAAGGTGAGCGTGTCGGTGCCGTTGGAGCCGTCGTATTCGCCGCTGACCGTGGGTTGAGTCGTCGATGCGCCGCTCCACGCGGAAGGATCCGAATAATCGCCCGTCGTTCCGGCGTTGACCTCTTCGGTTGACTGCAGGGTGGTGGGCGTCCCGGTTGAGCCGGAGCTTACGGTAACATTAGCGGCCGAGGTGACGCTTGCGGACTGGGAGACTTCAATTTCTCGCGTTCCCGTCGTCTCGGGAATCAATTGCTTGATGGCCTCCATGGCCTTGCGCATCCGCAGCACTTCCCTGGTGGTGTCGTCCATCTGTTCACGTTGATTTGAAACCGGAAGCCCGCTGAACGATGAGGCGACAGTGCGCTGTTTTTGAATGGTATCGATGAAATCGAAACCATAACGGTAACTATCGTATGGATTAATCCCCCCGAACGGTTGCATTTGATCTCCTTTTCTAAGCCCGTGGCTAAAGCAAAAAAGCCGCGCCACCATTTCCGGGCAGCCCGGCTTTTCAGCCTCCTCAGGCAACCCGGCCATCCACCCCCGGCGGACCCGTTGGCTTTCCGTCCCCTGATTACTCAGAGTTTGGCATTATCTTGAGCAGAGTTTAAGTTAAATCAGCAGTTAGTCTCAATCGCATATTCGAACCTATTAAATTCTGCTTTTTCAATAATCTTATCGGCAGTCTAGCTTAGGAACTTTAGCAAAAATTTGGCCTAACGTGATTTTTTTATTAAACAATCTAATGAGTTCTATCGACTCGACAGCGCGATCCAAAAGGTTCAGAATAAACAATCCCACCGTTCATATTCTGAAACTCGCCTTAAGTGCTTTTCCAATCCGCAATCCGCAATCAAAAATCCGCAATCAATTTTACTCCATCACTCCACAACTCCAACACTCCAACAGGTATTCTGATGTGCAAAAGTTTAAGATGTTTAGCTTGAAACTCAATTAAACCCTACAATTTCAACGTGATATAATACCCCTGATCCCCCCTTTGCAGCAAAATCACCACCGATCTCTTCTGCCGGTATTTGACGATCGCTTTCTCAAATTCTTTTTTGTTGGTGACGGCGGTATCGTCGATTTGCCGGATGACATCTCCGGGGCGGGCGCCGATGCCGGCTAGATCACTGCGGCTGTCGATTTCAGTGATGACGACGCCTTCTCTGGCAAAGGTTCGAAAGTGCTGGCGCGTTTCCTCCGTTAAGTTCTCGACCCGAATACCCATCAACCGAAAGGCCAGATCTTCAGCCAGTTCCATGGGAAACACGCGGGTTTTTATCGATACGGTTTTTATTTTGTTATCGCGCCATATGCCGGCCTTAAATGCGTCACCGGCGGCGTAGGTTTTTTTTACCGACCAGTACTCCCGCACCGAGGCAATCTTTTTTTTGCCGATGGCCACAATAATATCGCCTTCCTTAAGACCGGCTTTGCGGGCCGGGCTCTGAGGCTCCACGGCTTGAACCATGACGCCCTTTTTGCCGGGAACTTTCAGATAGGCGGCCAGCTCTTCATCCAGCTTTTGCACCCGAATGCCGATCCAGGCCTGGATCACTTCGCCGAATTGAATCAGGTCGGAGATAATTTTTTTGGCTTTGTTAATGGGTATCGCAAAACCGATGCCCTGGGCTTTGGCGTAAATCGCCGTATTGATGCCGATCAGATCGCCGTTAATGTTTAACAGCGGTCCACCGCTGTTGCCGGGGTTAATCGAAGCGTCAATCTGTATAAAGTCGAGAAAGACTTTGTCTTCAGCGCGGATACTGCGGTTGATGGCGCTGATAACACCGGTGGTCACGGTGTGCGAAAAGCCGAAAGGATTGCCGATGGCTATCACGGTTTCGCCGATCATCAGATCGTCGCTGCTGCCCATTTCAACCGCTGGCAGGTCATTTTCGGAGTCGATTTTTAAAACCGCCAAATCCGAATCCGGGTCGGCGCCCACAATTTTGGCTTCATATTCACGTTCATCCTGCAATACCACCTTAATCTTGCCGGCGCGTTCAATCACATGGGCGTTGGTCAGGATAAAACCCCGTTTCCCGTCGATCACCACCCCGGAACCCAGGCTGGTGCTCTTCCGGCGGCGTTCAAATCTGGGGTCAAAAAAATCTTTGAAAAATTCCTCAAAAAAAGGGTTCATACCGAAGCCGGAGAATGGATTGGACCGCTTGCGGAGTTCATATGAGGAGCTTATATTTACCACTGCCGGACTGACTTTGCGCACCGCGCGAACCACCGGGCTTTCACGTTCATTTTGCCGGCTGTAGCCCGGCTGTGGCAAGATCAGCGAGAGAAGAAGGGAAGCCAGACTAAAAAGAATGGCACCTGTTTTTCTGTCCAGCGGAATTGCGTTATGACACATAGCGGTCCTTCCGGCGATTGGGTTTGGGGTTGTCGTGAAATCAAGGATGATTTTATTGGCTAAAATATAAACATAAAGCTTTAAAAATAAAGGCGCTGGTAATTTGAAATCCGCGGTATTTGGGAGTGTTTCATTTCTCCAGTAAATCTGGTAACATAAGGCCGGAAAAAAAGTGCCTAAAATGCCTAGAGTGAGCTAAAGTGCCTAAAGTTGATGAATTCTATCATTTTAATTAAAGATGGAGCGCCACGCGGCGCAAGCGCCTGCGCTGCGCGAGCGACACCATAACTTTAGTCACTTCCAACTTTAGTTCACTTTAGTCACTTCACAATAACCATGACCATCAAAACCATCGAAGACATTTTACCCCTGGTTGAAAAGCCCAGTCGCTATTTGGGGGGCGAAATTAACCAGATCAAGAAGGATCCGGACAGGGTCAAGCTGCGCTTTGCGCTGGCCTTTCCGGACCTGTATGAGATCGGCACCTCCCATTTCGGGATGCAGATTTTGTATCATATTCTCAACCGCCATGCGGACATTGCCGCCGAGCGGGTTTTTGCACCTGCGGTCGACATGGAGGCGCACCTGCGGTCTGCGGGACTGCCGCTGTTTACGCTGGAATCACGCCGCCCGCTCAATCGGTTTGATATTATCGGGTTCAGCCTGCTTTATGAACTGAATTATACCAATATGCTCACCATCCTGGAACTGGCCGGAATTCCGTTTTATGCGGCCCAACGGGATAACACCCACCCGCTCATCATCGCCGGAGGCCCGTGTACCTGCAATCCGGAACCGGTTGCCGATTTTTTTGATGCCGTCATTGTCGGCGACGGCGAAACGGTCATCATGGAGCTGGCTCGAACCTGGATGGAGCTCAACCAGAACAACCGGCCGGACAGAGACGTATTGCTGAAGCGCTGGTCGCAAATTGAAGGCGTCTACATCCCGGCTTTTTTCGAGCCCCGCTATGACACCTGTGGTTTTCAGACGCTAGTACCGCGTTATCCGGAATATCGTCAGGTGACGCGAACCATCGTCGCCGATCTGGAGCAGGTGCCTTTTCCGGAAAAACCGATCGTGCCCTACGGTAAACCGATCCACGATCGCCTGCGGCTGGAGGTTGCCCGGGGCTGCACCCGGGGTTGTCGCTTCTGTCAGGCCGGCATGATCTATCGCCCGGTGCGGGAGCGGTCGCCGGAATCCTTGCTGGCGCTTGGCGATCAATCGGTGAACGCCACCGGATATGAAGACATTTCGCTGCTGTCGCTAAGCACCGGTGATTACGGGTGCATCGTTCCTTTGATGGAGCGTCTGATGTCGCGCTGGGCAGCACAAAATGTTTCTGTTTCGCTGCCTTCCCTGCGGGCCGGCACCCTGACACCGGAGCTGATGAAACTGATAAAGACGGTGCGTAAAACCGGCTTTACGATTGCACCCGAAGCCGGCAGCCAGCGACTGCGGGACGTGATTAATAAAAATATCAGCGAAGCCGAAATTTTTGCGACGGTTAAGGATGCTTTTGATCTGGGCTGGCAGGTCATCAAACTGTATTTTATGATCGGGCTTCCCACCGAAACCAACGAGGATTTGAAGGCCCTGGTGGCGCTAGTCAAATCACTGCGCAAAATCAAACCGCATTCCAGGTCACGCGGGAAGATTAATGTCAGCCTGGCCACATTTATCCCTAAACCGCATACGCCGTTTCAATGGGCGGCGCAGCTGTCGTTACCCGAGTCTGAAGAACGCATCAACCAGGTTCAGGATCAGTTGAAATTGTCCGGGATTCAATTTAAATGGCAAAGCCCCAAAGTCAGCTGGCTGGAAGGGGTCTGGGCCCGCGGTGATCGCAAGCTTAGCCGCTTGCTGTTGACGGCCTACCGGAAAGGTTGCAAATTTGACGGCTGGAGCGATCACTTCCGGTTCGATTTGTGGGAGAGCGCTTTTGATGAAGAAGGTGTTGATCCGGATTTCTATACCACCCGCGCCCGAGATGTCTGTGAGCCGTTGCCCTGGGATCATATTAACACCCAGTTAACCAAAACCTTTTTAACAGGTGAATGGGAAAACGCGTATCAGGGGGGTTATACGGCGGATTGTCGGGTTGATGATTGCAACCAGTGCGGAGTCTGTGATTTTGAAAAAATTGAGCCCCTGACCCATCAGGCGTTGGCCGACAATATGGATAAGGCGCACCCATCCAACCTCGAGCGGCCGGCAACCTATAAAAAGCTCAGTGTGTTTTATAGCAAGCAAGACGAGGCCAAATATTTCGGGCATCTTGAACTGGTTAATATTTTTTTGCGGGCCTTAAAACGAGCCGGCATCGCGGTCAAGTTTTCAGAAGGATTTCACCCCAAGCCCAAAGTTTCCTTTGATAATCCACTTCCTGTGGGAATCGAAAGCCTTAAAGAGCGCTTTATCATAACCGTTGCCGATTATATCCGGCCGCAGGCGGTGATGGACGGCTTAAATGCGCATCTGCCGGACGGACTCAGGATCACCCACTGTCAGCTGGCTCCCAAAAAGACGCCCGCGGCACGCCACCCGCTGATCCGTTACCGGGTTGAACTCAAAGAGGATCTGCTGGATGAAGCCCGTTTAAATGCGTTTAACAATATGCCGGAGGTGCCGATTCGGCTCTGGAGTCGAAAAGGAAAGTTGAAAAAGATAGATTTAAAGGCTATTGTAGAAAGGTGTGAATTTGTAAACGCACGGCAGTTAAACATGACCCTCCGGTTCGAACCCGGAAAATCCGTGCGGCCGTTTGACCTCCTGCGCCACATATTCAATCTGACTGAAGAGCAGGTCAAACAGGCAAAAATAATGAAATTGAATTCAGGGATAGGTGAATTTAGGAATTTAGGGATTTAGGAATTGAGGAATTTATTCGGATGGGTTCCCTTTAATTCCTGAATTCCTGAATACCCCAATTCCTAAATTGTCGATGGAGTAAAGCGACGCGATGTACAAACAATTGATCATCAATGTGTCTGAACATGAAACCCGGGTGGCCCATCTCGAAGACGGTACCATCTCCGAGTTGTATATCGACCGGGGGGATGATTCGGATGTCGCCGGGAATATTTATAAGGGTAGGGTACTACGCGTATTGCCCGGGATGCAGGCCGCCTTTGTGGATATCGGTCTTAATCAGGCGGCATTTATCTATGTGGATGATGTCTATAGCAATGATTATAAAGAATATGAGCGCATGTTTGAGGTCGATGCTCAGGAGGAGGAACTAGAAACTGAAAGCGCTCCCGATACGACTACGCCTGAAAACAAACGCAATTTTCTAATCGAAGAACTGCTTTTAGAAGGCCAGGAGCTGTTGGCCCAGGTCACCAAATCTCCCATCGGGACCAAAGGCGCCCGAATATCGTCCTATATATCCCTGCCCGGCCGATTTTTAGTATTGATGCCGACATCGGACCATATTGGTATTTCCCGCAGGATCGAAGATCAAGTCGAGCGGGAGCGCTTACGCACTGCCGTCCAGAATCTGCGCACCAATAATTACGGATATATTATTCGGACGGCCGCTGAAGGCGAGCCCATCGATAAACTGGCCTCTGAAATGTCATTCTTAAAGAATATGTGGGAAAACATCGACCAAAAATTTGAAAAAGCGCCCTCTCCGTTTCTATTGCATCAAGAGCTGTCCGTCAGCCTGCGTGCCGTGCGGGATCTGCTCATCCATGAGGTTGAAAAGCTGGTTATCGATTCTCAATCGACCTATAATGCCGTTTTATCATTTCTGGACACGTATATGCCCACCCTTAAAGATCACGTGGTGCTATATGAAGGCGCCGAACCGGTTTTTGACGCTTACAATCTGGAAGGCGATATTTCGCGTGCACTGAAGCGCAAAGTGTGGCTCAAATCCGGCGGGTATGTCACCATCGAACACACCGAAGCCCTGGTTGCCATCGATGTCAATACCGGCCGCTATGTTGGCAAACATAACCTGGAAGAGACGATATTAAAAACCAATCTTGAGGCTGTTAAAGAGATTGCCTATCAAATTCGACTGCGGGACATCGGCGGTATTATTATCATCGATTTTATCGATATGGAGAAAAAAACCAACCAGGAGAAAGTGTTCAACGCCTTGCAGGAAGCACTGATAAAGGACAAAAGTAAAACCCATGTGTTGCCGATGTCGGATATGGGGCTCATCCAGATGACCCGCAAACGAACACGGGAACCGCTTACCCGAATCCTTTGCGAGCCCTGCTATTACTGCGACGGGGAAGGTTATATTATCTCTAAACAGTCTATCTGCTACACGATTTTCCGCGAAATTTTGCGGCAAGTCCAGGACATGAATGGAATCCGGTTGACCCTCAGAGTCAACCCGCAGATTGCCGAGCTTCTTCACGGTGAAGAAAATCATCTGATTGCTGCTCTGGAACAGACCATCGGCAAACAGATCGTAATTTATCCCAACACCACCTATCATCTGGAAGAATTTGATATTTTTGAAATTCATAAGGAATAAACACTTTTGATTCTGTCGGCTGAAAAATTGAATTTATATTTTAAGACGTAATTGGGTTTGAAGATTAAATTTAAGGAAACTGAAAAGTTTTTCTATATCAAATATTTGCCAAAATATTTGATCTTGACATGATTTCCAGCTTGTGATTTATTTCATAAATTTCGGGCTTGTCATGCCCAAAGCGGCAACATGTAGAATCGATCCCCAAACGGGAACTATTAAATATATAATAATATTAGGGACTTAAAAGATGAAGCGCACTTTTCAGCCCAGCAGAATCAGACGGGCCAGAAACCATGGATTTCGCAAGCGAATGTCATCAAAAGCGGGTCGTAGAATAATTAATCGACGGAGAGCAAAAGGCAGAGCGCGACTCGCAGGTTGAAACGGCCAGAATGCCGGAATAGGTGCCGATGCGTTTTTCCTTTAAAAAGGAAGATCGAAT
>JASFIU010000059.1:0-14205 GCA_050122495.1 Desulfobacterales bacterium
TTTAGTAAAAAAGCTGGATGGCGTGGAATCTTACGGGTAGAAATGAATCTATTCAAGATTGGATTCGAGTTCGTCGGTTTTTGAGTCGCCTTGACGCTGCCAGGTGATTTGGTTTCTTATTTCGCTGAGGATAAAACTGCATTTAATGCTAAAGGCAACTTCCGCTTCGCTGGGCGCTTCCTCGCCCGATTCCTTCACGAAGTCCTGGGTAGCTTTGACAGCGTCTTGAATGCCCTTGTAAAATAGGCCTGCCCTGACAAAATTGTTTTTGGGTGAATTTGCAATCAAATTTAAAGCCCAGAGGGGCTTTTTCGAATCGGGTTCCGGCCAGTCCTGGGAGATCCGTTTTTTGCGCTGATATTTAATCTGATTTCCGATTTCATTTAATATAAAATAGCTTTTTAAAGCCTTGGTGATTTCTTCCTGACTGGGTTCAATCCCGGTGGCATCTCGGACATATTCCATCAGTGTCCAGATTGCATCGGTCATGTGCTTGCCGAATCGGAAAAGTTTTGCCAAAATTTAGCCCTCATGAACGTATGGATGGATACATTAAAAAATATAAAAATTTTAAATAGTTGTCAAGTATATCAACCGGCAACCGCGGTGACGAATTCCCCTAGACGACCCGTCCTTAAGGGTTTATGGCCATCGCCATATATGCATGCGGCCAGCCCTCATTGAGCCTTAATAGATCCGACGATTTGAATTACAACCGGAAAACCTTCCAGCGTTGCCGGTATTTTCGCCGTGGTTTCGGGACGCGGTCCATCCAATCCCACGATGATGGCCTGCTGACCGTTCGGGTCCAGACCAATCCCGACCGAAACAACACCCGGCATATCCAAAAAAAAGGTTTCGTGCTGTGTTTTAACTTCCTGAATCGATGCTGACATATTCGGATCATCTCCCAGCGCCAGCAGGGGGGTCATCAGTACGATACTTAGGGCAATGGTTCTCATAATGAAATCCCCAAAGCGCTAAATACATTTTCGATGCGGTTAATGATGGTGGTCGTATCACTGCCGGCAAACAAAAGTCCGGTCAGGCGGTTGTTATCGTCCAGTACGGCCGAGCCGCTGTCCCCACCCTGGCTCATTGCACCGGCCAGTAATTGATCGGTAAAACGGGCCATCTGCCCCGCTCCGTATTGGACATTGGCTGTCACGTCGACCTGTTGAATCTGGCCGGTCGTAAATCCGGTGGTACGCCCGCTTTTCTTAACCGCCATGCCAAGTTGACCCTCAACCGTGCCCTGGATCGGTCCGATATTTAGGATTTCAGCGTTCACATCTGCCGGGTCGAGCGGTGTGGCTATGGCTGCATCAACAAGGTTATCTTCTGCCTGTGCTTTAGCGATTTGATAACGGGTATTGCTGTTGATAAGGCGGCAGCCGGCATTGAAAACATCGATCACCGTATTGGCAAACTGACACTCACTGGGCTCGCCTTCAAATGAAATCGGGACGAATTGCGTCAGGTTTGCAAAGTGATCCTGAGGAAAACTGCCGCCGTCAAAAGGACCCGGTTGCAAGATCGGATCTCCAATTTCAGCCGCGTTGCTGTTTGCCAGGACGTGGTTGTTGGATAAAATGACTTTTTGGCCGTTTTGGGTAACCCAGCAGCCCAGGGTTCCAGCGGTGATGGCAACGTGGCCGATGCTGATTCCCCCCGGTGCCGGACGAAAGCGATCCGTGGGAGCCTGCTGGGCCCGGATTGCACCGGTTTCTACAATGTCGGTCGGTATGCCCGCAACGGCTGCCGGCACCAGATTCTGAGCGGATAGCCGCTCTGTATCTATTTTCTTTTTTACAGAGCACACAATGCTCAGCGCAGAGGTTCTTTCACCTCCGGTCACTTTATAGCCGATTCCGGTGGCAACGACATTTTCCCGCTTAAGAAGGTGATCACGATTACTTTTAAGGATACCTCTAACGGTGTTTAATTCATCTGCCATAATGCCCTCCTTTTACTTGATCCCCTTTCAGATACTTTCAACAACGCTCAGTCCGGGTTGATTGCCAACGTTTCACTCCAGGCGAAGCTGCGCCTAATTAATGCCAAATGTATTGCCCAAAATGATATTGTCAATATAACTACAAAACTATATGCGCCTGGGTATATCTGGGGTAAAATTCGAAAAGGCCTTTCAGCAGGTCCTTAAAGAAGCGCGTGGATTTTGAGTTGGATATCCTCTAAGTCAGCTTTCTGATGTGGTCTTTTTGTCCGGAAGGATCAGGTTTAAAATTACCCCCACGATTGTTGCCAGGCCGACTCCTTTGACTGCGACGGCGCCGGCTGAAAAGGTAATGCCCCCGATTCCAAACACCAGGATGAGCGCTACAATCAAAAGATTTCTAAGATCCGTCAACTCTGTCTGGGTCTTTTTTAAACAGTTGATTCCGATCACCACCAGCGCACCAGAGAAAATAATCAGGAGACCGCCGCTCACCGGGGTCGGGATCGTTTGAAGCAAAGCGCCGAGTTTACCCAAAAAGGCCAGAACTATCGCCAAGATTGCGGCCCAAACCATCAAGGCCGGCTCGAATCGTTTTAACGTGGCCACCGTTCCCGTCACTTCGGCATAAATGCGAACCGGTGGGCCGCCGACACAGGCCGCAAATATGGAGGCAATACCATTGCCCAGCAATGTGCGATGGGCACCCGGATCTATCAGATAATTATGTTCCGTAACTTCGCCGATAGCGAGGATATCGCCAAAATGCACGATTACAGGTACAATGGCAGCCGGGACCAGAAACACGATCGCATCAAATTTAAATTCAGGAAGTCCGAACCCGGGAAAAGCAATCCACGGCGCGTCGGCCACAATCGAAAAATCAATAATTCCCGAGGCGATAGAAACCAAATAGCCGCTGCCCAGGCCGCAGAGAATCGGAATCAGTTTCAGTGTTCCACGGGCGAAGAGGAATGCGGAGACGGTGGCGACCATAGACGTCATTGCAATCAGCAAGGCACTTTTTTCAGGAATAAGATTTTCAGGATTTGCCTTGCCCAGTGCCATCGAAACGGCAACCGGCGCCAACATCAAACCAATGACCATGATCACCGGGCCCACAACCACCGGCGGAAACAGGGTCTCAATGACCTGGCGCCCTCGCCATTTGATAACGCCGCTGATCGCCAAATAAACCAGGCCCGCGACAGCCAGCCCGCCAAGGGCGGCCGGGATTCCCCATGTTTTTGTGGCAACCAGGATTGGCGCCGTATACGCGAACGATGAGGCCAAAAAGACAGGGATTACTCTTTTGGTTGTGAAATGAAAGATCAGGGTCCCGACACCGGCCGTAAACAAAGCAACGTTGGGGTCCAGACCTGTGAGAACGGGCACCGTAATTAGAGCGCCGAATGCGACTAAAAGAATTTGGACACTGAACAGACCTTCTTTGTAGGTCAATTTGTACTTTGTGATCCAGTTCTTAACGGCCATATGCGGACTGGTCCTTAATTTTATGTCCCACTAAAATATTACAAAATTTGTGCAGTTTCCATCAGTTCAGTTGAGTTCTTAAACCGAGAAAATCCCAAATCCTAAAACACAAATATCAACCAAATCGTAAAAACCAAAATTCAAAATACTAAATGTTTGAGTCATTGAAAAATTGGAATTTGAGATTTATTTGGAATTTGGTGCTTGATATTTGATATTTGAGCCAATTTGTATTTGAAAAAGAAGATTGATAAAATCAAACCGTGTTTTGCAAACTACATATGGGGCACCACACTGGACGGCGAAAGGTCTTATGGTGACAGGTTCAATTATTAACAACTGGTTTATTTGGTTCCAAATATCTTATCGCCCGCATCTCCGAGTCCAGGTAATATGTATCCGACTTCATTTAATTTTTCATCTATGGCGGCCACCCAAATTTCCACATCGGGATGGGCTTCTTGCAGCCGATCAATCCCTTCCGGTGCCGCAACCATAAAAATTCCTTTGATATGTTTGCAACCGGACTCCTTTAAGAGGTCTATTGTGGCGATCACCGTGCCCCCGGTGGCCAGCATGGGGTCAAGAATCAGAGCGATTCTCTCCTCCATCTGACTGGTCATTTTGACGTAATACCTCACGGGCTCGAGCGTTTCTTCATTGCGATACAAACCAACGACGCTTACTTTGGCCGTCGGTATGAGATTGAGAACGCCATCCATCATACCGAGTCCCGCCCGCAGAATGGGGACCACCGTGATTTTTTTGCCCTTGATTTTTTCGACTTCAATCGGCCCGGCCCAGCCCTGGATGGTTTCGCTTTCAGTTTCTAAATGCTGGGTGGCCTCGTAAGTCAGAAGGTTGGCCAATTCGCAAGCGAGGTCTCGGAAATCCTTGGTTGTGATGTTATGTTCTCGCAAAAACGCTAACTTATGTTTGATCAAGGGGTGATCGACGACGTGAACCGGCACGGCAGCCTCCTTTTGTCAAAGGTTAAACGCGTATGTGATGGCAGGCAGGACAAAATAGAAAAAGGGTACAACTGTATTATGAGTAATTAATTGCAGCCTCGTATATTCAATTAATACCCTCGTGTCAAGAAGCAAGCTTAGAAGTGGTCCCAAAACCCCATCTCCCCGCTAAAAGAAGCGGGATTTCGCATCTAATTTAAAGAATAAATAGGGGCTCAAAAGGCTTCAATGGCTGTATTGCCCCGCCTTGCTGAGCACCATAATTTAAAAATCAGAAGCGAAGTCCCGCTGGCAAGCGGGGCCCTTTGGCCTGATCTGAGGCTTTGAAATCACTTCTAGTTATTTGGATGCTAAAATTCGCCTAAAGGCCTTTTAAAGGTATACGCGGCGGGTTCTTTGACAAGCTTTTCAGTTGCTGTCTCGTAATTATCTCCCGATGCCGAGAACGGAAGAGACACGAGCCAAAAAGCGGACCCGATAACGGTGGCAGCAATTCCAATCGGCCGCACAACTATAAAATCATATACCATGGCGCCGCCGCCGGGCTCTTTTGACTCAAAATACTGCTCGGCCAGGGCTGAACTCGCTAAGGGAATACAGATCAAAGCTGCGATCAGACCAAAAACGATCCCTGATTTTGCAACATTTCGCATAACTTCCTCCTAAAACCATAAACCATCCGGTTCGGATTTTCTATCGAGAAACAGTATGGGTTGAATCCAATCTAACTTAAGGCTATATTATCACTATTTTATAAATTAGTATATTTATTTTGTCAAAAAATTTCAAATATTAGAATGCTTTTTACCATTTCCGACCGGTATTTTTTCCGTAAACCATATCGTACCAACCGATGAAATGACACCCGAAAACCCTCATATCGAAGTTGCGGTTGCATTACCTGTTTACCAGACGTTCACTTACAGCGTTCCGGAAGCCTTAGGGCCCTTCGTAACGGCCGGCAAGCGCGTGCTTGTCCCTTTCGGCCGGCGCCGGGTGACGGGCTATATTTTAGGCACCGGCCAGGATAACACCCCGGGTGAAATCAAGCCTATCCTGGAAGTGCTGGACGAAAAGCCGCTGTTCCCCCGATCAATGATCCCTTTTTTTCAATGGATTTCGGACTATTATAAAAATCCCATCGGCAATGTGATCAAAAATGGCCTTCCGGGCGGGCTGACGCTTTCCGACCATGTCTCGATTGTCCTCACCGATGAAGGCAAGCGTATCCTCACAGAGAATCAAACAACACCGATCGAACGAGAGGTCTTAAGCCTTCTGGAAGCCGGGCCGATTCGCCTTAACAAGTTAAGCCAAAAGCTTCCTCAAAACGCTCCGGCTGCGCTTATCCAATCACTGCAGCGGGACGGTCGGATTTCAAAGATACGAGAGCTCGGGGATGTAGCCACAAAATTCCGTATGGAGCGCTTTGTAAGCCTTGCGGATGCAAGGCTGCCGCTTGATCGCCTTTCAAAGCCCAGAAAAAAGATCCTGGAAATCTTACAAACCGAGGGCGAAATTCCGGTGGCCGAACTCAAAAAACAGGTGCCAACCGCAGCGCGCCTTATTCGCGCACTTGAAACAGACGGTTACGTAGCAGTTCGAGAAAAAAGAATCTTTCGTGATCCTCTGGGCGAACCCATTCATCCGGATCGCGCCCCCGCCCTGAGCGTCGAGCAACAAGGCGTCG
Source organism: Desulfobacterales bacterium (assembly GCA_050122495.1). GTDB lineage: Bacteria > Desulfobacterota > Desulfobacteria > Desulfobacterales > JAHEIW01 > JAHEIW01. Next base: position 6,113 of record JASFIU010000059.1, read on the forward strand.
TATCCCGGATAAGCACCGGTCTCGATCAGGGGTTTGCCACATTTCTGCTGCAAGGGGTTACCGGTAGCGGCAAAACCGAAGTCTATATGCAAGTTGCCGCCGAGACCCTCAAAAAAGGTAAATGCGTATTGGTTCTCGTTCCGGAAATCGCTTTGATCACCCAGATGGAAAGACGGTTCCGGGCCCGGTTCGGAGAGCGCATCGCGGTTCTGCATAGCGGTCTTTCTGCCGGTGAGCGTTATGATCAATGGAGTCGTATACTGCAGCATGACGCGGAAATTACCATCGGAGCCCGATCGGCGATATTTGCGCCATTTTCCAATATCGGCCTGATTATCGTAGATGAAGAACATGACACCTCTTACAAACAGGAAACGAATCTGCGCTATAATGCCAGAGATCTTGCCGTGGTTCGCGCAAAGCTCAATAACTGTCTGTCACTGCTGGGGTCGGCGACCCCTTCGCTTCAATCCTATTATAATGCTTCTACGAATAAATTTATTGAAGTCAGGCTGGCGCAGCGCATTAAAAGGCGCCCAATGCCCGAGATTAAAATTGTCGATTTGCGCGAAAGCAGGGGATATAGAGGCGTGCGACGTTTTATTTCCCCGGAACTGCATCAGGCCGTCAAAGATACGCTTGAGCGCAAGGAACAGGTGCTTCTTTTTTTAAACCGGCGAGGATTTGCAAATTACGCGCTTTGCAGCTCATGCGGAAATCCGTTGCGCTGCAAACACTGTGATATTTCCCTTACCTTTCACCGTAAAGCCAATGCATTTAAATGTCATTATTGCGGTTTTTCCCGTTCCGCCGTCTCGAGCTGTGATACATGCGGTTCATCTGAAATAAAAAAATTAGGGCTTGGTACCGAAAAAATTGAAACGGTCATCAATGAGCTTTTTCCGGACGTCAGAGTCGCGCGCATGGACCGGGATACCACCAAGCGCAAGGGTTCAATCGTGAAATTGCTTAAGGGTCTCAGAGACCAAACAATTGATATCCTGGTCGGCACTCAGATGATCGCTAAAGGGCATGATTTTCCTTCAATCACAATGGTAGGGATTATCTGTGCCGATCTGTCGTTGAGCTTTCCAGATTTTCGAGCCGGTGAGCGGACCTTTCAGCTTTTAGCACAAGTCGCCGGCAGGGCGGGTAGAGGAACCTCACCGGGGCGGGTTATTTTGCAAACATATAATCCGGGTCATTTCAGTATCAAGGCTGCCAAAGATCAGGATTTTCATTCCTTTTACAATCAGGAAATGAGTTTCCGCAAAGCCTTAAATTATCCGCCCTTCTCAAGAATGATCCAGCTTAAGATATCGGGAAAAGACAAATTAAAAACCAAAGACCAGGCGACCCATTTAGGTGATTTATGCCAGCGGTTGAAAACCGCCAATCAACCGCTTTACAGCAGCGTTGAAATTATGGGACCGATTGAAGCATCTCTTGCGAAAATTGCCCGGCGGTATCGATGGCAAATCCTTCTAAAAGGCCTGCGCGTGAAGGCTTTACACAAATTTATGGGTCAGCTTCTATCCGAAAACCCGACCCTGTTTAATAATTACCAGGTTAGGGTGGTCATAGACGTAGACCCCATCACCATCATGTAAACCGGTTTAATAGCATTCGCCCTTTGCCCGATGGCTGCGTTGCAATTTGCTTCATAATGCTCACGTACTCCGTGTACGCTCCGCTTATGAAGTAAATTGCGCCTTGCCCTCGAACAAAGTGCAAACGCTATTAAACCGGTTTAAATTATAAATAAAAAGACTTTGGATCTCGCCTTTTGAACTCCTTAGTATTCATAATAGACGTGAAATCCCGCCATCTGTCGGGGGTCCACGAACTAGAGCTACGTGTTTGAGGGGCAGTTTTGCTAAATTTAATATTTAAATTATAAAAATTTATGATAGGGTGTAATCCTTTTATTTGAGTCAACTGTCCTATAAAAGAAAACCAAGCAATCCAGCTACCCCGGATAACTTGACATCAAAGGCGTGGCAACATAAAATTTATAGATGGATAAAAAGCCCGATGAAGGAGTTCTGTTTATGATTAAAAAGATAAGCATTGCGTTGATGTCGATCCTGTTTCTTGTTTGCATCACGGCATTTTCTTTTGGATCTCAAGGCGATGATGCGCGTGTTGTTCTCTCGACGATTTATTTTGAAAACGGTTCTGCGGACCTCAACCCCGAGTATAACAGAGACCTCAGAAAAGTTTTGTCGGTGCTTAGTACAGACCCGACCAGCGGTTTGCAGATCGAGGCTTACGACGATAACCGCGGCGCTGCTGAGAACAACCGTGAGATCTCGCAAAAGCGCGCCCAGGCAGTGCGGCAGTGGTTTTTAAGAAAAGGAGTCAACGCAGGTCGGTTAATGATCAAGAGCCCGCGTGATTCCGCGGCAGCAGCCCAAAATGATACCGCCCCAGGCGACTCCGGGAGCCAGCGTGTTGAGATTGTCAAAGTTTTGTTAAAATTACCTGTGGCCTATTTTCCGGCTACCCGTTATGAATTTGAACCGGTTGTCGAAGGTCAGCAAGTATCCCATAATTTTGTTATTCAGAATAAGGGGACAGCGCTGCTTGAGGTCCAAAGAGTCAAAACGGACTGAGGGTGCACGGCTGTCTCTTATACGAGACAGATCCCTCCCGGCGGCGAGGGCCAAATAACGCTCAAGGTTAACACCAAAGGTTACGGCGGGCGAAAACTCCATAAGAGGGCAACCGTTCACACCAATGATAAGCGCAAATCAAAACTTAAACTTTCAATATTCGGAGATGTCGAAAAATTTGTTACCATTCAACCCCGGCAGATTCGATTGCGCGGTTATACCGGAGAGCACCCCAAAAGGAAAGTGACGATCATTCCGTTAGATAAATATCCCTTCAAAATCTTGAAGGTTCGTGCTAAAAACGGCAAAGACATCCGTTTCCAGCTGAGCGAAGAAGAAAATGCAAAGGGCATTCAATATGCCCTTACGGTTGAAAACCAGCGGCTTGAAAAAGGCCGCTATTTCGATATCATTACCCTGGAAACCGATAGTAAAATTAAACCCACACTCAGCGTTCGGGTTTATGGTGATATCAGACCGCATCCCGAAGAAAAAAAGAAGAAAAGCCAGTAGATTTTTATGAAGGACATTAAAGTTGTGGCCTTCGATTGCGACGGCGTACTTTTTGATACCGAAGAATCCAACTGGGCCTATTACAATCATTTATTAGAGCATTTTGGAAGGCCGACGATGACGCCGGAGCAGTTTGCCTATGCCCACCAACACACCTTGAATGAATCCATCGCGTATTTATTTGAAGACGAAGAGACGATAACTGCCGTCTATGATTATCGTCAAACAATGGACTACAGCACCTATCTTAAACTATTGAAAGTCGAGCCCGATTTGGTTCCGCTGCTCACACGAATCAGGCCCAAACTAAAGACTGCGATTGCCACCAACCGGTCCGATACCATGAACCGGTTGCTGGCTGAATTCGCTTTAACGCATTATTTTGACCTGGTGGTGACTTCGGTTGATATCCGGCGCCCCAAGCCTTATCCGGACGCCCTCTTTAAGATTCTGGAGCATTTTCGCATCGCCGCCCACCAGGTCCTGTACGTTGGCGATTCTCAGGTGGACGCCGAAGCGGCGCGGGCGGCCAACATTCCATTTGTCGCCTTTCGCAACGAAATGCTGCCGACGGAATATCACATCGAAAACTTGAAAGCACTTGAAGAAATCCTGGAGGTATAAAAATGTCGGATGAGTTTCCAGAATCAAACGAGGACAAAACAGCACCGGGCGGAATCGATTGGGAAAATCGCGTTTTGTGCAGTGATGAAAGCTGCATCGGAGTAATTGGACCGGATGGACGTTGCAAAGAATGCGGCAAATCCTATGAAGGCTCTCAAAGCGCCGAAGAGCCCCGGACTGAAGAAAACGATGAAGCTCAAACCGACGCCGGGGTCGCCGATGATTATGATGCCGCTGAGCCTGAGCAGACCGACACCATGGACGACGACTGGGAAAATCGCACCCTTTGCAGCGATGAAAGCTGTATCGGCGTCATCGGTCCGAATGGGCGTTGTAAAGAGTGTGGGAAGCGCTATAAGGGCTGAAAATCCGCTCTTTCGGCCTGGCGGTCAGCGGTTTGGATCGCATCCGAAATGAAAGGCTAAAGCTTCACTTCGTGCCCGTTACACCATTCTTCCCTATAAACTGCTTCTCAAAAAACAAAACCGCTTGTTGTATAAGCTATCCTAAAATTCGAAGTTCATTACGAAGACAGACAAAGAAAGGCCCGAGGTGCTAAGGGGAGAAGTGCCTAAAATGCTTTGGAAGTTGAGGAAGACTACCTGTTGAAAGTTTCTGGGTCGAACGATCTTCTAACAGAAGATAGTGAAGAAATATTGAAATTTTATGTCGATAACGAGTACGAGGACGACGACGAGAACGATGCATGTGAAATCGTAAATCCTACTCGTCCTCGTCCTTGATCACTAAAAGCAGGATTTGCACGATCTAAAAAGACGGAGCGCGAGCGGAGTCATAATTTTAGGCACTTTAGATAATTTATTTCGGTATATAACCTTGTGGTGGGGAGTAAATCCATTTTTGAGATGGTTTCTAGTCTCTATTTTGTCCACTGCGTCTTAAATTGACGAAAGCGTGTTATCCTGCTAATATTATTTTAGATATCTATTACAATCACTAGAAGCAGTTTGAAAACCCCATCTTGTGTCCGATGGCTGCGTTGCAAACCGACTCAAAATGCTCACATACTACCGTGTATGCTCCGCTTTTGACTCGGCTTGCGCCTTGCCCTCTAACACAATCTGGTGTTTTGAAACCACTTCTAGGTAGATCAATCTCCAAGACAAATTCTGTAACTTCAATGAAATTTATTATCCTCAGCTGGATGCAGAAATACCGGGGTTTCCGGTTTGTTCGGGTTAAGCTGGCTTTGATCTAGATCGATGATGGAGTCCTAGGATGCATCTGTTTGATTTGATTCCTGCACCTGCGTGGCGAGATTTAGTTGATATTCTCTTTCTAACCGTTGTGGTTTATCAGCTTTACGTTTGGTTCCGGGAGAGCCGCGCGCTGCGAGTCATTATCGGCCTGGTGGCGCTGGGCGGCATTTATTCGATTGCCAAATTCTGGGGCCTTTTTCTAACGACCTGGGTCTTTCAAATATTATGGCAAGTCCTTCTCATTCTGTTGCTGATATTGTTCCAGGCCGAAATTCGACAGGTGCTGGAAAAAGTTAGCCCGATGCGCTACCTGCGATCCCGCAGACGGGTCTTTAAAAAAACGTTTACAATAGAATTATCCCAGCTTTTGTTTGAGCTAGCCGCTGATAGAACCGGCGCTTTGATCGTACTCACCCGAAATGACAATCCTTCCGAATTTATCCATGCCGGTCAGGCGATTATGGCGCTTCCGGATCCAGCCTTGATAAAAAGTATTTTTAACCGTTACGCTCCCGCCCACGACGGTGCGGTAATTATAACGCAAGACCGTATCACTCAAATGGGATGTATCTTACCGCTTTCCCAAAATGAGGACTTACCCGAAAAATATGGGACACGGCACCGGGCGGCGCTGGGGTTGTCTGAATTGACCGATGCGGTCTGTCTGGTCGTTTCTGAAGAACGTTCGGAGGTAGCTACCGTTGTAGATGGAAAAATTGTAACCTGGCACGATTCTGAAGCACTGGCAACCCATCTCAGTGAGGTCGTTGTCGGCCCTGAGATCCGGGTGCCTAAGCCGAAAGATTTTTTTACGGGGGCTTTTGTTGAAAATTGGCGGACCAAATTAAGCGCGCTGGCGCTTGTCACGATAGCATGGCTTATTCTGGCCAGCCAACAGGAAGCCCAAATGACACTAACGGCGCCGGTTCAACACGATCGCATGCCATCACATCTGATGCTGGGTCAAGGGTCAACTTCCACCGTGGATTTAACACTGTCGGGTCGACGGAACACGATCCGGACATTGCGGGATCAAGACATTCAGGTTCGAGTGGATGTAAATGACATCACCTCAGGGCGGCATATGGTTAAGCTTTCTGCAAAAAATATCTATTTGCCATTCGGCGTCAAAATCGATCAGGTCGCGCCCCAAACGATAATGGTAAATCTGTGGCCGCGGGAAAAAGATCAAACCCAAGAGCAAAAAACCCCAACCACCCAGCGCGGATTTTAATCTTACGGACCTGCCAGTATTCCAACATTCCACTATAGCGTTAAAGCTTCACTTCGTGCCCATTATTCAAATGGTGGGGCAAAAACTCAGACTTTAAGAAATCTGTAATATTTTGATTAGGGGATATAAATCTCGAGACGCTACTTGAGCGGCAAGGTTATCGTAAAAACAGCGCCGCCGTCCTTATCGTTTTCAGCATTAATATAGCCTTTATGATCTTCGATGATGCCGTGGCATATCGACAATCCAACACCCATGCCCATGGTTTTTTTGCGGGTGAAAAACGGATCAAAAATGTGTTCCAGATCTTTTTGGGTAATGCCCGGCCCGGAATCTTTCACCTGGATAACAAGATCATTATTGCGATTGTAGGTGTCAATGCGGATTTCACCGCTATGGGACGGCGTCTTTTCTATCTTCTTTTGAAATTCGGGCTCACCGATAATAGATTCAACCGCATTATTGATTAGGTTCATAAAGACCTGCCCCATTTGCTGGGGGGATGCCGTCAAACGGGATTGCTTGGCGTTAAGACCCAGTTTTATTTTAACCCGGCTTTTGGTCAGGTAACTGCGAACCAGGGCAGATGTATTTTCGATGATCTGGTTGATATCCATCGACTGTTTTTTCTCTTTACCCGGTCGATTGAGATCGATCAGATTTCGCACCGTGTCCCGAATTCTTTCAAATGCACTTTTAACCAGGTCCAGCTTTTCCAATAATTTCTTTTCCTTCTTATGTTCCGTTTGGATAACATTGAGCAGGGCGGTAATTCCTTGCAGGGGAGAATTAATCTCATGGGCGATGGAGGCTGCCAGCTGGCCGGTGGCCGCCAGCCTTTCGGAGCGGATCAGCTGATTGTGCAGCATCTTCGTTTTCGTAATATCTCGGGCCACACATAAAAAACAGGGTACACCCAAATAGGAAACATAGCGACAATTGATTTCATTCGGGCTAAGGCTGCCGTCTTTGGATTTAAGATTCATTTCAAATCGGGCCTCTTTTTCGGTGCTGACCTGTTTCATGATCTTATCGATCATAGAAACTTGATCGTTATCAACCAGGTCCGAAATCGTTAAATTCAGGAGCTCTTGTTTGGAATATCCCGTGCTTTCAAGCACTTGATCATTGGATTCAATCAACTGCCCCTTGCGACTGAAAATAAAAACCCCTTCAGCCACGTTGTCGAGGAGTTCTTTATAGCGCATCAGTTCTTCGGCTTGCTTAAATTCTGTTGTATTGGAGGCGATGATCGTTGCCGCAACCACTTTGCCGCTGATCCGCAATGGACCGACGCGGTAGGTGTACCAGCTGGGATCATGGCTTTCACCCGTGCGGACCTCGAAACTATCGGTCTCACCGGTCTGAAATACACTTTCAACGCTGTCCATCGCTATTTCCTGGTATTTAGATGGCAGAAAATCGTAGAAACTTTTTCCCATTGTCTTTTCAGGTGGCAGTATACCGATTGACTGGTTGATAAAACGGATCGTTCCTTCCCTATCTACAGTGGTAATGATGTCCGGGGCGGTTTCCACCAGCGAGCGCCACAATTCCTCAGATTCATTCAACTTTTGTTTGGCCAGTTTCAGCTTATTGATAATCGATTGGGCGTGAGATCCAAAGATAATGAACAGGCACAACACAATCACCCTTATATAAACATCATAAAGGCCCGGACCGAAGAGCTCGGCGATTAGATTAAACCGGTTGGAAAAAAATAGGTTTAGAATCGAGTCCAGAACCCAATAAATGGTCGCAATCAGAATTACGACCAGTACCATGTTATCCGATAAGCTTTCACTGTCAAAAGTAAGTTCGGTTTTCATTTTTTATCTCACTTTTAAAAATTCCCGATTTAGCCCTGATTTCTGAAAAACGGAATTT
>JASFIU010000060.1:0-14119 GCA_050122495.1 Desulfobacterales bacterium
CCCGGTTTTTCAAATTTTGAATAACCTCATTAAAATAAAGCCTTGATTTCTCGGTGAAGACACCATTTACGAGTTCGCTAAAGATAATATCGTCAATTTGTTCGCAATCGCCTTCATCTGGTATTTGACAGGTGATGCGAAATTTTTCCAGTGTTTCGGGATAGACCGGACCCCCCATAAGATATTTCGTTCCTAAAATCGCTAACTGCCTAAAGCCTTCTTCCCGGGCCTTTTGAGCGACTGCTTCCGCGATATGAAGCCAGGGTAGGGGTGACTTCGCTTTTACGAATTCAAATGCCTGATGAATTGTGTTGTCCGGGCAGATCGCGAATTCGGCGCCGATTTGAGAAAGCTTTTGGGTCGAAGAAAGCATCAGATCCGCTACGCCTTTCCAGTCCCCCTCTCGGATATGGACCATGTATTTCCCTAAAGCATGCGTATGCATACTGACCTCGGGATGCATATGCTCCCCCATTTGCACCGGGGCTTCGCTACAGAGGGTGCGGTAACAAAGCGCAGCACCTTCTGCGCTGCAGGCGACAATTCCGATATGTTTTGCCATAATAGATGTTCCTGTTAAGGCCCAAAATGGGCGTTTCAAATTTTAAAAAGGTGTCACTTCGTATAAGATAAAAGGTTTTTAAGATAACCGGTTACATTTTAGCAAGCCTTTTTAGTGATTTCCGATCGAATGTGCTCAATTGTGACAAAATTAAATCGCTTGACAGCTGTCCGAATCCTATTTTAAAGATCTGGTTTTATAATAGGTTTGGGGCTTCGCCCTTCGGGCTACGACCCCATCCCCCTTCGTTAAAACTACGGCGGGACATGCAAGCAGGGTTCGACGTTCAAAGGTTCAGAGGTTTGACCACCAACACCTGAACCTCTGAACCCGGAACCCTGAACGGTGAACCGGAGATGGACCGTGGCTGAATTTAAATATTCCAATATCGAAAAAGAAATGGAAGCCTACGGGTTTGATAAGGTTATCAAAAGCCACTGCCGAATGTGTCATGGCGGCTGCGGAGTCTTGATTTATGTGCAAAACGGGGTGGTCAAAAAAATCGCCGGGGATCCTGACTGCCCGATAAACCATGGCACCCTTTGCAGCAAAGGGATCGCATCTCCTCAATTGGCTTACCATCCGGATCGATTGACATACCCCATTCGGAAAGTCGGCTCAAAAATCGGCGGCAAGTGGGAGCGTATTTCCTGGGATGAGGCTTTAGCAGCGATTGCCGGGCGAATCTTAAATTACAAAGAAAAATTCGGTGCGGAATCCATTGTGATGGGTTACGGAACCGGGAGGGAAAATGAAGCTGCCATCTATCGGTTTGCCAATTTGCTGGGGACTCCCAATGTTTTAACCGCCGGTCATTTCTGCTATGGCCCGCGAATCGCCACCAGTATTATTACCTGTGGAACCAACCCGGTCGTTGACTACGAAAATCATCCCAGATGCATTATCTTGTGGGGTAACAATCTGGTGATCAGCAATCCGGACGAATATAAAGGTGAGCCCTTTTCGGTGAGCCTCGACAAAGGCGCCAAATTAATCGTTGTTGATCCGCGCCTGACACGGGCAGCCGCCCGGGCGGATATATGGCTGCAGCTAAGACCGGGGACGGACACCGCCCTTGCCTATGGGATGTTAAATGTCATAATCAACGAAGCCTTATACGACAAGGCATTCGTCGATAATCATGTACACGGTTGGGAACCTTTTGTCCGCCGGGTCAACGAATATCCGCCGGAAAAGGTCGCGCGTATCACCTGGGTCCCCGAAAATAAAATCATCGATGCGGCCCGACTATATGCCACCACGCGGCCCGCCGGCATTCAGTGGGGGGTTGCGATTGAGCAACAAATAAATTGTGCCGACAACGATCGCATCCTGATGGCCCTGATGGGCATCACCGGCAATCTGGATGTCCCCGGCGGGCAGATGCTGTTTCGGGCGCCGAAAATCAACAATGTGAGCACCTTCGGCGCACATAAAATGCTTGAAAAAAATCAGGCCGCCAAGCGTCTGGGCGGTGATCGATTCCGGCTGGCGGGAAACTTTGGAATCATAAACCCCAAATGCGTCTGGGATGCCATCACTGCGGAAGAACCCTATGCGGTAAAAATGCTTTTTCTGATCAGCACCAATCCGCTGTTAACCCGTGCCAACGCAAAAAAGGTACGTGAAGCCCTGGAGCAGGTTGAGTTTATGGTAGTTTCCGACTTTTTTTTAACGCCGACGGCCGAGCTTGCCGATATCGTTTTGCCATCGGCCACCTGGTTGGAAATGGATTATATCGGTGATTTCTGGAAGCGCCACGGGTATTTGCTGCCGCGCCGCAAGGCGGTTCAGATCGGGGAATGCCGATCTGACCATGAAATGCTGAATGACCTGGCCCATCGGGTCGGGCAGGGCGAATATTGGTGGGATACTTTTGAAGGCGGATTGGATTATATATTAGAACCCATGGGGATCACCTGGCAGGATTTCAAAGAAATGGATCATGTTCGCGGAGAAGTGACTTACCAAAAATACAAGCAAAAAGGGTTTTCAACGCCCACCGGCAAGCTTGAAATCTACTCAACCCTTCTTGAAAAATGGGGCTACGATCCGCTGCCCCGGTTTCGCGAACCGCCCGAAAGCCCTCACAGCGACGCCGAACTGAACGAGGAATACCCTTATATACTGATCACCGGCCGGCGGCAGCCGGGCTTTTTTCATTCGGAAAACCGGCAGGTTCCCTGGCTGCGTGAGCTGCATAAAGATCCCGTGGTGGAAATCCATCCGCAAACCGCCCGGGAAGAAGGCATCCATGAAGGTGACTGGGTTGTCCTCGAATCACCCCGGGGCAAGGTGAGGCAGCGTGCGAAATTTTTTGAGGGTATGGATCCACGGGTGGTTTCCGCTGAACATGCCTGGTGGTATCCTGAAAAAAAAGATCCCGATCATGGGTGGGATGAGTCCAACATCAATATCCTGACCGACAATTCTTTTGCAAATTGTGACCCGGCGATGGGTTCCACCCATGTCCGCACCCTGTTGTGCAGAATATATCCTGAGAAGGAATAGGGGCCTAATATGACAACATTGGAAATTTACATCGATGAACAGGCCTGCTGGGGCTGCAAAACCTGTGAGGTTGCTTGCAAACAGGAGATGAAGGCCCCCACGGGCGTTAGATTAATTGAGGTTGGTGAAGACGGCCCCAAAATCGTCGATGACGCTCCGTTTTTTACCTATCGTGTCACCATCTGTAAACACTGCGATGAACCGCCGTGTGCCGATGCCTGCCCTGAAGAGGCGATTGCCAAACGATCCGACGGTATCGTGATCATGGATTATGACCGCTGCACCGGTTGCCAGTTATGCATCGAAGCCTGTCCCTATGATGCCATCGATTTTGACGATGATAACGGTGTCGCTCAGAAGTGCAATCTTTGCCATCATCGGGTCGATCGCGGACTGATCCCGGCCTGCGCTGATAATGTCTGCCTGGCGCACTGTATTTATTTCGGCGGTCCGGATACGATCAAAAAATAAGCCAGACAATATAATGCTTGCATCCTGAAGGGCAGGCAGGTAAATTTAGATGCAATAATGATCACAATCAAAAGGCGCAGCCCTGATCTCGGGTGCACCCCGCAGTGATTTTAGCTTTGAATCCAAAAGAGGAAGATAAAATGAGTAAATTAAAATGGGCCGTATTTGTTCTGGTTTTGTTGGTTGCCGGATGTGCAAAGATGGAGATCAATAAACAGATGAACTTGTATGATGAAACAACCCGGGCATACGATCGCGCGTTTCGCTGGGGCGAATACGAAGAGGCGTTTTCTTACAAAAAATTGTCGGATCAAGATAATCGGTTGCCCGACTTTGCCGATTACCATCAAATAAGGATAACGGCCTACAAGGTAAAAAAGACGATAGTTGATGAGCAGAGTTTTACAAAGGTCGTGCGGATCGTGGATATCCAGTACTATCGGATGAGTAACGTGACGGTGAAAACTTTCGTTGATCGGCAGAAATGGGAATATAATGAAGAAATGGATAGATGGTATCTTATGAGCGACTTACCGGATTTGAAATGAGTGCCCCTTAAAATCCATTTAATCCATCTCGAGCTTGGATAAAGGACGGTATCAAGTGAACTCAAAAACAAAAATTTTTATTATTTATGCAGCGATCTGCCTTTTAGGGCTGATGGCGTGTGCGCATTCGGACGTTACCCCCACCGGAGCAGACCCAAAAGGCGTTCCGGCGGCAAACGGAATCCAGTTTGATTTTTCCGGTTCGGCAAGCCTGGCGGTGATCAGCCCCGTGGAGAAAGATGTGCTGACACTGAAGAATTTTAAGGTGGGCGCCGGCCTGAACCGAATCCTCCTTGTGGGGGTTCAGGTTGAAGAGGGGGGTAAGGAGAACATCGGTGACATGGCGATTTCCAGCCTGACCTACGGTGATCGTACCCTGACACTGATACCGGGCTCCGAGGTTCAATCTTCCTCCATGTGGCGCGGCAAAGAATATTTCCTCAAGGTGTCTTTGTACTACCTTCTCAATCCACCCTCCGGCAAGCACAACATTACGGTGACCTTTGCCGGTCCGGTGACAAGCAGTAATGTAGGGGGTGTCTCGCTTTTCAATACGAAGCAGGCGCCTCCGGCGAATTTAGTCGTCAGCAAGCAGAAGAATAAGAAAAAAATTATTACCCAGATCACGACAAAGAACGCGGGTGCCTGGGTGGTTGACTTCGTGGGTGGCGGCCATAAGAGCAAATTGAGAACCAGGGGCAAGGGTCATCAGCGGCGATTCAACGCACAGGAAACCACGGGCGGAAAGTCGTCGTTGGTCGGCGGGACACTGTCCGTTCCGTCCGCCGGTGAAGTCACGCTGACATGGGCTCAGTCCAGGCGCACAGTCAATCGCCTGGCTCACATTGCCGTTGAGATTGCACCTCACAAATAGCTCGATAAAGCCGAGAAGTTAGGGGCTTCGCCCTATTCCACTATTCCATTATTTGAATGGCTTCACTGAGGAGGGCTGCGGCGCGGAATTTTCCAAAACTCCCAATCTATTCTGCCTTCGGAACTCGATCCCGAGGAGACAGGGCCTGGGCCATCGCTGGAGACGGCCCTGCCACTATAACTAAATGCAAAGGCAACGGTATCTTGAGTCAAATCGAAACTTCGGTTGAACTTTCTCTCCCCGGACAGACGAAAAGACTGAAGATGCCCGGAAGCGCTAATTCTTTGTGTGGACAAAACAATCCCGTTGGGCTCCAGAAGATGAACATATATATATAGATATTCCAACGCGTTATAGCCCATTGTGATATAGTTGGCTAATTCTACGATCCCTTTAACCTCTAGATTTGGAGCCCCTTCTTGATATTCATAATGTATCGATAAATCGCGTGTCTGCCAGGTTCCTTTGTGCGGTCCACCATCTATTAATTGAATCCGATCTTCTTCTGGAACCCATGCGCCGGGGCCTAAAGGATTACTCCCTGCGCAGGCAATGAAAATGGTTATGAACCCGAACAACACCACCAGTCTGGTTGTTATAAGAATGCTCTTATTAGATTGCATGTTACCCTCCACAGTAAATGTCTCGAAATTTAATAACATCTTAAAAGCATGTAGCTCTTAACGACAGTTGTTTCATGCCGCTTATTTGGGATGCTGGAATTTTGGAATAATGGTAAAATCCTAAGTTCCCGGTGCAACCATGATATTTTTCAACTCGATGCAGTACAGATCCAATATAGCGCCATAGCTTCACTGCGTGCCCGGTATTCCATTATAGCGCTAAAGCTTCACTTCGTGCCCATCATTTCAATCGCACGACCTTGAGGCTCTCGACAGGTTGTGAACGAAGCCAACCAAGTTGGTTTTGGCGTTTTCCCTAATTTATTTGAATAACTTAAGATCGAATTGCCCAAGTGCAATCAATTTTTTCTTGACAAATAAAATAAGCGGTGCTTAATAGATTATGTTTTTAATAAGTCTGACCTATTATCGATCCTGGAGGTAAAATGAGTATTGCAGCGACGCTTCAAAGATCATTTCGAATCAACAAATTAGATCCTTATCCCATGGAGATATTAAAAAGGGTCGACCGTCCCACGACAGAGGTCAATGACCATGAAATCAAAAGAGTCGATGAGCGTGAAAGCGGATTTAATCGGGCTTTGCGCGGTGATTGGGGGCCCCAGCTTTCCAAGGAAAGGCATCGTTTTGTGGCCAAACACCCCTTATCCGGAGCCCTGGTGAACATGCAGTTTACCCTGAGTGAAGTGGTGGACGGTATTGCTGCCGACAAAATGGCTCCCGGAACCGACGACCCGGTTAAAATGGCGCGTCACATAAAGGAGACAGCCTACTTTCTGCGCGCCGATCAGGTCGGCATTTGCAAATTGCCCCCTTATGCGGTTTACAGCGATAGTATGGCGACCGGCGAGCCGGTTGAGCTGAATCATAAATATGCCATCGCTATATTAATCGATCAGGATTTTAAAACTGCAAATGCGACTGTTGGAAACGACTGGATCAGCAATTCAATGAGTTTTCTGGCGTATTCGACCTCGGGTTTTATTGCCTGTGTTCTGGCTGATTATATCCGCCGGCTGGGTTATCCGGCCCGCGCGCATCACGCCCGCAACTATCAGATCGTGCTTCCGCCGATTTTGCTCTGGGCCGGCTTGGGTGAAATGTGCCGCATCGGGGATGTGGTTCTCAATCCTTTTTTAGGGCCGAGATTTAAAGCTGCCGTCGTTACCACCGATCTCCCCCTTGACGTAGATAAGCCCATTGATTTCGGGGTTCAGGATTTCTGCACCAAATGCAAACAATGTGCGCGCTACTGCCCTTCCGGGGCGATTCCCTTTGGTGATAAGGTCATGTATAACGGTTATGAAAAATGGCCCAACGATGTCGAAAAATGTACAAAACAGCGCGTCGGAAACAAGCTCGGTTCCGGCTGCGGTGTATGTGTTTGCGTCTGTCCCTGGAATAAACCCTACACGCCCTTTCATCGATTTGTGCAATGGTCCATGCGAAACATCCCCGCGGCCCGGAACTTTGCCGTATGGGGAGATGAGCTCTTTGGGTACGACAAACCCAATCCGAAAAACAAGTGGTGGCTGGATCTGGAAGATGTGGATGGCGAGCTTGTGGTTCCATCTCACGCAGGATCAAGGGGTAACTTCAAGGAACCCAAAACCTAAGATGAGCGTTTCAAATTTTAAAAACGGGGGGTAACCTTATTATTTTTAATGAACTCTATCGATTTATATTTTTAAAATTTAAAACCCTTCGGGATTGCCGATCTTACCACATCTACCTTGTAGCTGTGGCAACCTCGACAATCGCTCAACATAGGTAAAAAAATGAATTTTAAGCGGAAGATGGTCAAATGGAAACTGAAGCATCCAAGCAAAAAAATATCGGGGAAGGCATGTTTCGACCCTTACAAAAGAAACGTTTCTCCGACCAGATTGCGGATTTGATTCAGAAAAAAATTCTGGAGGACAGCCTCGAGGTCGGCACCAACCTTCCTTCTGAAAAAGCGATGGCCGAAGAGTTCCAGGTCAGCCGCTCGGTAATCAGGGAGGCGTTGCGGATATTGGAGATATCGGGTCTGGTGAATATCAAAAAGGGGCCGACCGGCGGGATTTTTGTCTCCAATGTCTATCATGCACCCATCAAAAGATCGCTGAATAATCTGATCACCTCCGGTGAAGTCACGGTCGATCATCTCTATGATGCTCGTTTGTTGATCGAACCGCACATCGCCGGGCAGGCTGCCTTAAACGCCGGTGAGGAAGATTTAGAAAAGTTTTGTGAATTATTTAAGGATTCTGCCGCCCATCTCGATGACCCCGTGCGGTTAAAGCATAATAATCTTGAATTTCACCTATTGCTGGCCCGGGCTTCGGGTAATCCGGTCCTGGCGGTGATGCTGGAATCTGTATTTGAATTACTGGCTGAACGGACCCTGAGTTTTCTTGATCTCGAATTGGAAAGAAAGTTTTTCAAAATCCATAAAGCTATATTTGAAGTGTTTGCCAAGCGACAACCCGAAGAGACCAGCCGGCTAATCCGGGAAGATATTATGGACGTCATGGAGACCCTCAAGAAATTCAACCAGCAAGACAAGGCTGCGGCCACCTAAAGACATCTGTTTAATTGGTTTGATCGGTTTAATTCGTTCAATTGGTTTCGTTTTGATCCAACCAATTCAACCAATAAAACAAATAAAACTAATGTAACAAATCCTTAAATCTTGAGCCAAGAATCTCTGAAGGGATTTAAGCGACAAATCGGGGGTGTAGGAAAATGATAAATTTCTTAGGCTATATCGCCATCCTCGGGCTTGCGGTCCAGGCTTTTATCGGTCTCGCATTTTTGATTTCCTCCATCTGGGAAAAGGAGGAACGGGCCTCCATATTTGCCGGCATTCAGTTTATAGGCATGCTCGGTCTTCTGATTCTTTATATTTACTGGCAGGCGAGCGGATTTTTCCATTCCGGAATCGGTCTCTTCATTTTAATCGGTTCTTTGGTGGTCGGTGTCCTGGCGGTCTTTTTTGTGGTGCGACAGACACCGGTGAATCAACGCGCTTTGGAAGGTACCAAAGGTTTGATTGTTGGTGAGGTCCAGCGCTTTGATGAGCGCCGGCACGTCTTCGCCCGAAACCGGACCCTTAAGCCGGGATCCGAGCAGTACGAAACGTTTTACAAGGAATATCCCGAACTTGAAGCCGGTGATGCCGCCCGCAGAGAAAAAGGCGGTCCCATGGGTCATCCGGGTCGGATTGACAGACCCCATGGAGGTGCAAACGTGGCGGCCACCCTGGCATCCTTGTCGCTCTGTCTGTGGCTTTCGACCCTAGACAAGGTTAAGCCCCAGGCCCATCCGGAGTGCAAAGGCAAAAAAGTCGAAATGAGTCCGGAGGAAGCCACCGTGCGGGTCAAAGGCTTCGCTAAAAGCAGGGGGGCTTGTCTGGTGGGCGTTACCGAGATCAATCCCCTCTGGGTTTTTTCACACAAAGGCGAGATTTTTCACGAAAATTGGGAGGACTGGGGCAGGCCCCTCGAAACCAAGCATAAATATGCCATCGTGTTTGCCGAGGAAATGGATTTTGAAATGATCGGCCCGGCGCCGCATACACCGACGGTCATGGAAAGCATGGCTGCTTATGCCCAGGGCGCATTTATTGCCGCTCAGCTGGCCAACTTTGTTGCCAATATGGGTTATTCGGCGACGGCCGATCAATTGCGCTACTATGAAGAATTGCTGGTCCCTCTGGCGGTGGATGCAGGCCTGGGAGAGGCGGGTCGGCTCGGCTATTTATTGACACAGAAATACGGCCCCCGTGTGAGGTTGAGCGCGGTTACAACCGATCTGCCGCTGGTCCCCGACAAACCGGTTGATATTGGTGTTGAACATTTTTGCAAAATCTGCAAAAAATGTGCAGTCTGTTGCCCATCAAACTCCATACCGCTTGATGATCTAAAGGAGGTCAACGGGACACTGCGCTGGAAATTAAATGCCGAGACCTGCTTTGACTACTGGGGTAAAGTCGGCACCGACTGCAACGTCTGCATGAAAGTATGCCCCTGGAGCCACGCAAATACAATGCCCCATCAATTGATTAAATGGATGGTGAGCCGTAACCGCATTTCAAGATATCTCTTTCAGATCATGGATGATATTTTTTACGGTAAGCGCCCCAAAGCCAGACCGGCCCCCAAGTGGGCGCAATTTAAAGAATTCCAATCCTGAATCTTGCACCTTCGCAGGGTGAAGCCTTTAATCTTATGATAGCAAGGGGCTCTGCATGCATCGTAATGCGAAGTTGAGATTGTGTTTATATTTCTAAAAAAAATGGGGTAAGTGTAACTTGATGATCTAATTCATCGCACCGAAAAAAGAGGCTTGCCTATGGACGTCAAACAAAAATATTGGAACCCTGTTCTGGAAACGCTGCCGCATGAGAAAATTCGTCAACTGCAGCTGAACAAATTCAGAAAGATTTTTAAATGGACCTATGATCACTCCCAATTCCACCACCAGCTATATGATCGGGCCGGCATAAAGCCGGCGGATATCCGGTCTTTTGAGGATGTCAAACAGGTCCCCAAGGTGGAAAAATCCATGATGCGGGATATCCAGCGCAAAGATCCCTTTCCCTATGGAGACGCACTTTGCGTGCCGCTTGAAGATGTGGCCGTATTTCGTCAGACCAGCGGGACCACCGGACAGCCGGTCTATCAGCCCGATACCTGGCAGGACTGGGAGTGGTGGGCTGAATGCTGGTCCTATATTCTCTGGGCCCAGGGATACCGGCCCCAGGACCGGGTATTCATTCCCTTTGGCTATAATATTTTTGTGGCCTTCTGGGCCGGCCATTATGCCGCCGAAAAGCTCGGCTGTGAAGTTGTCCCGGGCGGTGTGCTGGACACCAAGGCCCGGATTCTAAAAATCCAGGAATTGCAGGCCACCGCCATGATGGCAACCCCCACCTATGTTCTTGGAATGGCCGATACGGCCAAATCAAAAATGGATTTGGACCCCTCAAAGATGACCATTGAGAAGATCACCTGTGCAGGCGAACCCGGCGCCAGCATCCCCAGCACCAAACGAAGAATGGAGAAAGGTTGGGGCGCCAAAGTCTATGATCATGCCGGGGCTACGGAGATCGGCGCCTGGTCGTTTGAATGCACCGAACAACCCGGCGGGATGCATGTCAATGAAGCCATGTTTCTGGTGGAAATCGAGGACGTCGAGACCGGTGAAATCATCGAGGAGCCCGGACGCCGGGGCAAAATGATTATTACCGCGCTCGATCGTCAGGCCCAGCCGTGTGTCCGTTTTGATTCCAAGGATGTAATTGAATGGTCGGATGAACCCTGTGCATGCGGCCGGACCAGCCGATTGATCAAGGGAGGTGTCGTCGGCCGGGCCGATGATATTACCAAAGTGAAAGGCGTGCTTCTGGCCCCCTCGGCCATCGAGGAAGTCGTCCGGGATCTGGATGGCCTGGGGGACGAGTATGAAGTGATCGTCGAAAAAGAAGGCGATACAGATCGCATCAAACTCCGGGTGGAAGTCCTGCCGGAAGCTGAGGATCAATGCCAGCTCATCGAGGACGAGCTGGCCAATCAGCTCAGGCTTAAGACGAATTTGCGCTATGATATCGAGATTTGCGGTTGCGAGACGCTGCCGAGGTATGAGGTCAAGGCCAAACGTTTCAAAGACTTACGTAAGAAAGAATAAGCATCTTATTTATTTTGCGATTTTTGCTTTGGAATGCTCAAGGCTCCAGCTTTCGCCCTCCTGGCCACGGCGCGGCAAGCAAGGCTGAAGGCTCAAAGCACAAAAGCGAGCTTCAGATTCAATAATATCCACAGATTACACAGATTAACGCAGATTGAAATATTAAAAAAAATTATGTTCAAAACTGGATGCAAAATAGAATAAAGTTCATTTCATTGAGGTAAATTCTGTTTAACAGAAGTTTAAAAATGAGATTGAATGGAGCGGCAAATGGACATAAAAAAGATCGATGAAAAAATTCAGGTCCTGAAAAAAACCGCTGAAGAACTGAATCAGCAATGTCAGGATTTTCCAGCTGTTGCCCGCAATACGGCCCGCATTCTGGCCAGTGTGAAAATGCTGGAAATAAATATTTCGGATTTGGTTGAGCTGGACTCTTGACGAAGAATCGGCTCAAAAGAACTAAATGAATATCTAACTCTGTGCTCAAAGGTGGTGGTTGCTCAATTTTGCAAATCATTTGAAAAGCCGCAAAAACAGACGCTCTTGACATCCGAGCGCGGTTTCGATAGTTAAATCCGAGTCGCATTTGCATACTCCACCTCGCCAGTTCAAGACCGCGGCTGAAACCGTTTCGTAATTCAAGATATTCACACAATCCGCTTCCCAAAGTAATCTCTTATCAAATAGGAAGCAAAACAACCTCAAAACGGTAACACATGGAAGGGAGGAAATTATGGTTATCAAAAAGAATGCAAGATTTACTTTTTTGGTTACACTGTTTTTTTTCTCTGTAATGGTTTGTGCCGCTATACTGCCGGAAGCAGCACCGGCGGCCGATAAACCGATCGCATTGAAATTCGCTTACTGGATGCCGACCAAACATACGCTCCATCGCGTATTCGAAGGCTATGCCAAAGAGGTCGAAGCACTCACCGGTGGCCGGGTCAAGATTACGCTTTATCCGGGTGGCGCACTGGGCAAACCACCCCAACAATGGGATATGGCTCTTGGCGGCATCACCGATATTACCTTTTTTATGCCCGGTTACACCGCCGGACGATTCCCGCGTTCCACAGTCTTCGATCTACCGTTACTCCTGGGAGGCTCAAGCGAGGTCAATACGGCCATTGCTGCCGGTGTTTACGAGAAATACATCGCGCCGGATTACAAAGACGCCAAGATGATGTTCTTTTTTGTGAGCGAGCCATTTACGCTGCACACCACCAAAAAGAAAGTCGTCAGCATGGCCGATGCGAAGGGCTTGAAGGTCAGAAGTTCGGGAGCAGTTCAATCCGCCACCGTAAAAACACTGGGCGGAAGTCCGGTGACCATGCCCATAACCGAAGTCTATACCTCTATGGAAAAAGGGGTCATTGACGGAGTTTTTACGGCCTTTACCGCGATGGTTTCTTTTAGAATTTACGATGTCAGTAAATATTCCATCAATGCGGGGCTTACAGCGACGCCGATGGCCGTCGCCATGAATCAGAAAAAATGGGATTCCCTGCCGGATGACATCAAAGCGATAATGGAAAGAATAAACTCAAGATATGCTTTGGAATGCGCCCGGGAATATGACAAAGATCGTGTCAAGGCCATCGCCAAGGGAAAATCCCTGGGCAAAGAGATCTATCCGCTTTCATCGGCCGAGCAAAAGAAATGGGAGCAGTCCTTTGCGCCGATTTACGATAAGTGGGTCAAGGATATGGAAGCCAAAGGCCTGCCCGGAAAAGAATTGCTGGATGCGGTCCGCCAGCTCCAGGGCAAATAATCACGGGCATAGGGGTTGCTGATGAATGGTTGGATGAGCAGTGTGGGTGATATTTTAGAAAAGGCGATCTATCCGATCAGCCGTTTTCTGCACCGGTTTGCACAGGTCGTCCTTGTCTTGATGGTCTTGCTGACGGTTGTAGACGTCTGCCTGCGCTATATTTTCAACAACCCCATTGTCGGCAGCTACGAGCTCACCGAGTTTATGATGGCTGTTCTGGTCTTTGCCTCGGTGGGCTTTACCCAGAGCGTAAAAGACCATGTCACCGTTGATCTGGTGATCACCAGGCTACCGGACCGGGTGCGGGCACTCCTGGAGGCCATTACCTGTTTGCTCGCATTCGGTCTTTTTGCTCTGGCGGCCTGGCGTAATGTGCTGCATACCGGGACTACCTGGGAAAGACATGATGTTTCGGCTGAATTGTTCATCCCGGTGAGCCCCTTTGTGCTGTTTGTGGCCCTTGGCCTCGCAGTGCTTTCCCTGGTTCTTCTGGTGCAATTTTTAAAATCCTTAGCGCGGGTGTTAAAGAAATGAGTCCTATTGCAGCAGGTATCATCGGTATTGCCCTTCTCTTTATATTATTTGCCGCCGGTATGCCCATCGGTTTTGTCATGGCCCTTGTCGGCTGGCTGGGGTATGTCTACCTGGTAAGCTTTGATGCCGGATTGCACATTTTGGGGCTGACATTTTTTGCCGGGGGCGCCTCCTATACCCTGAGTGTCATCCCGCTGTTTGTCCTCATGGGGCAGTTCGCCGCCCAGTCGGGAATGAGCCGGGAGATCTATTATGCCGTACAGCGCTGGCTGGGTTATCGGCGCGGCGGCCTTGCCATGGCGACCATCGGGGCCTGTGCGGGTTTTGCCGCCATCTCCGGTTCCAGTGTGGCCACCGCAGCAACTATGGGTACGGTTTCCCTGCCGGAGATGAAAAAATATAAATATGGTCAATCCCTGGCCACCGGTACGGTTGCCGCCGGTGGGACTCTGGGGATCTTGATCCCGCCAAGTGCTACCTTTGTTTTTTATGCCATTTTAACCGAGCAGTCTGTGGGTAAACTCTTTATTG
>JASFIU010000061.1:0-14117 GCA_050122495.1 Desulfobacterales bacterium
TTTTGCCCTGGGGCAGAGAGAATTATAACCATTTGAATTTGATTATATTATACTTCTTATTGCTGGTATCGGCAGGGTGCTTTTAAGTAATTTAAACAACCCGGCTTGTCAAGATATTTCCAGGAGGCAATTCGATCGGGATGCGGGGATAAACGTCTTTGGCGAAACTCGAGGTGGGATATGTCCAGGCCATTATAACCGATCGAGCAGCCTGGCATGGATGTTGTCAAAACCGCCGTTAGACATTATCAGGATAAGATCTCCGGGTGTTGCCTGGCCGACCAGAAATTCAAGAATGGATTCGGTGTCGGCATAAAAATGCGCATCCTTGCCGCGTTTCTTTAAATCAGTGACCAGCTGCTCCGAGGAAAATCGTTCGTTATGCGGTATTTTTTCCAATAAAGGCGGTTTGCGGATACAAATCAGATCGGCAAAATCAAAACAATTCGGATATACCTCTTGAAAGACCTTGCGCATACTCGAATTGGTCCGGGGTTCGAATACGGCAATCAATCGATTCTGCGAATAAAATGACTTAACCGCCGCAACGGTCTCACGCACGGCTGTTGGATGGTGGGCAAAATCGTCCATGACGATGATATTATTTTTTTGACCACGAATTTGCTGCCGTCTTTTGATGCCTTCAAAAGTCTCCAGGGCTCCACAAATCACTTCCGCGGAAACACCTAAATGATGGGCAATGGCAATAACCGGCAGGGTATTGAATAAATTATGCCTGCCGATCAGCTTGGTTTTAAATTTTCCAAACGCAATACCGGACTTCAACACCTCAAAGACGGTCCAGGGCGGATCAATAAAAACATCTCCCAGGCACCAGTGGGAAGAATTGTTCTTCCCATACAGCTCAATGCGGCAATCTGTTTTTGAAATGAGATTTTTTATATTTTTATCGTCATCGTAAGCAAACAACAGACTTAACCGATCCAGCTGGGACAAAAAGCTGCCGAATGTCTGGCAAACATGGTTCAAGTCCCGGAAAATATCAGCGTGATCAAATTCTACGCTGGTCAGAACACTCATCCCAGGCTGATAGTGCAAGAACTTTGGACCTTTGTCAAAAAAAGCGGTATCGTACTCATCGCCTTCAATGACAATATAGTCTCCGGTGTCAAGCCGGTAGTTGCTGTCAAAGTTTTGCAGGATTCCGCCGATCACAAAAGAGGGATCCAGACCGGCTTTATAAAGTATCCAGGCTAAAATTGAGGATGTTGTTGTTTTGCCGTGAGTTCCGGTAATCATAAGGGTTTTTTTATCGGCCACCACAAACCGGTTCAATGCCTGGGGCATGGAGCAAAAAGGGACCCCCAGCTCATTCATCTTTTTTATTTCCGGGTTCTCGCGCGTAACGGCATTGCCGACAATCACCAAATCCAGCTCAGGGGAAATATGTTCCGCCTTGAAGCCGTCCATAATCCGAATTCCACGATCCGCTAAAAAATGACTCATGGGTGGATAGACTTTCTGATCTGAACCGGATATCTCAAAACCCTGTTCTTTGAGCATGCAGGCAAGCGCACCCATCGCAGTTCCACAGACGGCGACTAAATGGATTTTGCGCACCTGATCGGGTATGTGATTTTGGTTTTCAGGCATGAATTTCCACGGATCGATCAGCCGATTTAGTAGCGTAACGCAGGAATCCCCCCAAATATCTTACAAAAGTCGGATCGGAGAATTTAACACAGTTGCATTCTTTAATTTAGAAAATCCATGGCACCAAGATTGTTAAATCCCAAATCACAAAACACAAATATCAAACAAATAATCCGCCGCAAGCGGAACCGAAATCCAAAATCGCAAAATGTTTTGGTTATTGAAAAATTGTGGTTTGATATTTATTTGTAATTTGGTGCTTGGAGCTTGAAATTTATTATTTTCTTATTAGCAAAACAGCTTTGGGAACTTAGTCCGCCGCGGGGGGATTGAGCCAGGTTCTAGTTTTCTTCGAGAATGGACCTGAGATTTTGCGACAGATTTTGCAGATTAAACGGTTTTTGGATAAAACCGTTGCAGCCGCGGTTTAAAATCTCGGTGGCCTGACCGTTAATACTGTATCCGCTTGAAAGCAGGACCTTTATGTCCGGTTTCATTTCTTTAATTCGATCAAAAGTCTCACCGCCGCCCATTTTAGGCATGATCATATCCAGAATGATGGCGTCGATTTTATTGTGATATTTCTCAAAAACCGCAATGGCTTCCTTGCCATCCTTGGCGGTAAACACCTTATAGCCCAACTTGCCTAACATCCGTTCTCCGACATCAAGGATCATGGCCTCGTCATCGACCAATAGCACCGTCTCTTTACCCTCGACAAATTTTTCTTTGACTTTTTCCTTATAGGGTACGCCTTTGCCCGAGGCCGGTAAATAAATTTCAAAGCGCGTCCCCTTCCCCTTCTTGCTATATACGTTAATAAAACCTTCATGGTTTTTAACGATGCCGTATACCGAGGCTAATCCGAGACCGGTGCCCCGGCCCATCTCTTTGGTTGTAAAAAAAGGATCGAAGATTCGCTGTTGAATTTCCTCACTCATTCCAATGCCGGTATCCTCAATGGAAATTTTCACATATTTACCCGCTTTTACATAATAGGGGTTATACTGATCCTTATCAACGGTTACGTTGGCGGTACCGGTTACCAGAGTGCCGCCACCGGACATTGCATGCAGGGCGTTTAAATAAAGATTCATTAACACCTGTTCAATCTGACCCCGATCGACTTCAACGCTCAAAAGATCCGGCGCATATTTATCCTTAAAAACTATTTCTTTATTGGTCCGGCTGAACATAAGGTTCTGCTCTTTCAGCAACTCGTTGATATTGAGCAGTGAAATTTCATACTTCCCGCCCCTGGCAAAACCTAAAAGCTGCTTGGTCAGATCGACACCATTTTGAATGTATTGCTCTATTTTCTTTAGATTTTTTAAGAGCGGTGAGCCGGCCTCGACGTCTAAAAGCGACAGTGAAATATTACCCTGAATACCCATCAGCAGGTTATTAAAATCATGGGCGATACCGCCGGCAAGGGTACCGATGGCCTCCATTTTCTGGGCCTGCCGCAGCTGCCGCTCCAGTCTGATTTCATGGCTGACATCACGCTGCAGGCTGACATAATTGGTGATTTCGCCGATTTTGTTTTTAATGGGAGAAACGGTGGCTTCGGTTTCGTATAAGGAATCATCCTTGCGTTTATTGACAATCCGTCCCTGCCAAATTTCCCCGCGCTGGAGGGTGTCCATAATAGAACTTAACAAGGTTTTGGAATGCTGGCCGCTGTCCATGAGCTCGATATTGCGGCCAATGACTTCATTGCGCGAGTATTGAGTGATTTTTTCAAAAGCCGGATTTACATATTCGATAATCCCTTCTGGATTGGTGACAATGATCGACTCGGCTGCATGCTCAACTGCAGTGACCAGGCGCGCCTGTTCTTCGACGGCCAGCTTGTGATCCGAAATATCAACTGCGAAGATAACCAAACCACGATCATCGCTTTCAGGGTTCAAAGGCGTCGCATTGAACTGGACTGGAAATGTCGAACCCGACTTTGTTTTGCCACTGGTTTCAAAACGGATTGTCTTCTTTCCGCCCAGGCATCGATCGAGTAAGGCCCCGTGCTCATCGGATAGATCAAATAGAGTCTCCAGAGAACGTCCGGCCACTTCCGAGGGGCTGTAGCCGCTTAACCGCGACGTGGCCGGGTTGGCATATGCAATCCGGCCCTGGCTATCGGTGGCAATCGCGAAACCTTCAAAAAGATCGAGCATACGGGTAATCAATGGGATTTGGCTGACATGCGGATAATGCGGGTTTCCGGGATTGGGATTTTGATCGGGGGTTAAATTTGTCATCGTTTCATTTGGCTCCGTTTCTACATCGTTTGACCCTGCCGGTGGCATGGAGCCGCCCGGGGTAAACAGGCGATCCACACAGCGGCATTTCCTTCACTCCAAACTTTAAAACAGTGCACCCAAACACCACGACCCAGGGTGTGAGGCCACACCCCTTACAAATCCCCCCGATCGATTTCTTGGATTATTTCTATTATGGCAAATATTTCGATAGAAATCAATATATTTGACACCACTCCACCCTTATTTACGGCCGGAATGTCAATTTATATGGAAGGCGGGCTTAAGCGCGCGCGGCAGCGGACTTAATGGCTGCCATGATGTTTTCTGGCAGGGGTTGATCCCATCGTACATTGATTAAATATTCATTAAACAACTGACTGTGAGCACCCACAATGGTGCCGTTTTGATCAATCCTGAATTCGGCCGAAAACTGCGGCAGCATAAATTTTAAACTCAACTGGCAGCCGAGCAGTAGCTCTGCGGATTGTGGTGAGGTGTTCATGACAAACGATACCCCGCTGGCGGAGATATCGGAAAGTTCTCCTTTAAAAATCCTACCTTCAGACGGATCGGCAATTTTAACGGCAACACCGCCGGAAATGCCATAGCGGATATCCGCCCTGCGCTCAAGTTGCTTTTTTTGAATCAAATCTTTGAGCGGTTCCAATTTTATACAATAATCGCGCAGCTTGTTGTTCAGGTTAGGCGCATCGGCCTGCCATTTCTGCAGCACCGATTTTTCCAAAAATTTTAATTCGACCCGTGAATGCGTCACCAGCGATGTTGTGCATGTGGATCTGGTAAAAAAAGTGTCTTCGCCGGCAATGTCTCCGGGACCCAGAGATTTCAGCAGGACTCCATGGTCGCCCTTACGATAGACCATATTTAATCTTCCGGTATCAATGAAGTACAGATTCGAATTCATCCCTCCCTGGTGAAAAATAATTTCCTCGGCTTCAACGCTGGCGGCTTGCATTTCATAGTAAAGCGCAATCGTTTCTTCTTGGGTCAATTCTTGATAGAGCCGCGCCCAGGTTTCAAGATGTACCGGATCAACAGCGGCCATTTTTTCAGCTTCAATGATTTCAGCAGATTTCACAATGGCGTCCAAAGCCATGGAATCCACTTCAAATAACTTTTCTCGCAGTGCCTCGGCTTTAGAAAAATCTCTCGCTTTTGCTTGTTGCGTGATCAATTCAAAAAGCAGCTCAAGGGCCAGATCTTTTTTGTTCTCTTTGATATAGGTCTCAAGCAAATTTTCTTGGTCAGTGGGATCAGTCATACAACCTCCTCCCTGGTGTTGCATACCATAGGAAATTTACAAAACACGGTCCTCATTCAGGTGTCAGGTTTCGGGTGTCAGGTGTCAGATAACAGGTGACAGAGGTCAGATGATAGATGGCAGAAAAAGTCTTCCCCTTGTCCCTGTCATCTGTTTTCTGTTCTCTGTCCTCTGTTTTCTCCTGACACCCGAAACCTGACACCTGAAACCATAGACAGGGTAACATCAAACCTAAACCGGACGCTTATTTTCCTAATTGTGCAAGAACCTTTTCGGCTGCTTGAATCGTGGTTTCAATATGTTCGGTATCATGAGCTGCGGAGAGAAACAGAACTTCAAACTGAGACGGGGCAATATAAATCCCATTTTGACGCAATCCATTGTAAAATGAAGCGAAGGTATCTAAATCGCTGGTTTTGGCATCATCAAAATCTTTGACTTCCCGGTCGTTAAAAAAGAACCCGAGCATGGAGCCGACACGCGCGGCCTGCACCGCGATTGCCGCGTTTTGGGCGGCTTGCGCGAGTCCCTCTAAAAGGCGCTCTGCCTTCTGTTCCAAGGCGTCATAGAATCCGTCCTTGCGGATCTGTTCGAGCGTTGCAATACCGGCAGCCATCGCCACCGGATTCCCCGACAAAGTGCCCGCCTGATATATCGAACCCTGCGGAGCAACCTGGGACATCAGCTCAAGTTTGCCGCCGTAAGCGCCGACCGGCATTCCGCCTCCAATGACCTTGCCGAAACAGGTCAGGTCCGGATAAACATCATACAGTGCCTGAGCGCCGCCGTAAGCCACGCGAAAGCCTGTCATCACTTCATCAAAAATCAGAATGGATCCATAGCGGTCACTCACCTGCCTTAACGTCTCCAAAAACCCTGCGACCGGCCGCACCAGCCCCATATTACCGGCAACAGGCTCCACGATGATACAGGCAACCCTGTCCCCCTGCTCTTCCATAACATTTTTAATACAATCCATATCATTATACGGAAGCGATAAGGTGTGCTGGGCAACGGATTCAGGGACTCCCGGGCTTCCGGGAATACCCAGGGTTGCCACGCCTGAACCGGCAGCCACCAGCAAGGTGTCAGCGTGACCATGATAACAGCCATCGAATTTTATGACGACATCTCGATGGGTCACCCCTCTTGCCAGTCGAATGGCGCTCATGGTGGCTTCGGTACCGGAGTTGACCATTCGCAGCATTTCAACCGAAGGGACAGCGTCAATAACCATCTCGGCAAGCTGAACTTCAAGGTCAATCGGCGCGCCAAAGCTGATTCCGCGTTCCAGTACCCCGGTAATCGCTTCAATCACCGCCGGATGTCGGTGTCCGAGAATCAGCGGTCCCCAGGAGCCGATATAGTCGATGAAGCGATTACCATCCGCATCAAAAATCAGGCAGCCCTCGGCGCCGTGAATGAAAATAGGTTCGGCGCCAACCGACTTGCACGCCCGCACGGGGCTGTTGACCCCCCCGGGGATGAGGTTCGCTGCCCGCTCGAACAATTTTTGAGAAGTTGTCAGATTCATACGCACGCGATCCTTTCGTTTGATAAAACGGTTGACATTTCTGAAGATTTGAAAAATATCAGATAGCAGCTATAGCGTCAAGAAGACAAGAGCCTGGGACCACACTCAAGCGCATCCAATCCGCCGAAGGCGGACCAAACCGACAATATGGATTAAATTATGGGAAAGGCAAAATCACCCCAGTCACTCGCTAAGCTCCTCACCTATATCCTGGGTAGACGGCCCGATGAATTCGGGTTGGTCACGGATACCGAGGGCTTTGTGAAAATCAGGGAATTATTGAAGGCGGTCACCGAAGAAGAAGGCTGGAAATATGTGCGCCGATCCCACCTGGATGAAATCCAATACAGCTTACCGGAGCCTCCCTTTGAAATATCGGGCCAGCAAATTCGTGCCAGGAACCGGGATCAACTGCCCCGCCCCAATCCGGTTTCGAAGTTACCCAAGCTTCTGTTTACCAGCATCCGAAAACGAGCCCATCGGTCGGTTTTGGAAAAAGGCATTTTCCCCACAGGGTATTATCAGGTCGTTTTGTCTTCCAGCCGCGACCTGGCCGAGAGGATCGGAAAACGGTCTGACCAGGATCCGGTCATGCTCAGCGTGCAAGTTCAAAAATCGGTTGAAAACGGCGTCCGTTTTTTTCAAAGCGGTGCGTCGCTATTTCTAGCCGAATCCATACCGGCCGGCTGTTTTACCGGCCCTCCATTGCCCAAGGAGAAGGCCGAAACAAAAAAGCAGGACAGCGCTCAAGAAATCAGCCAACCCAAAATGGCGGGCAGCTATGCAATCAAAACGAATGATGTTACCGGTCGCCCACCGTCGGGCCCCAAACCGCCGGGAAGGCCGGCCGATTGGAAAGAGGCCAAAAGGCGCAAAAAAAAGCAAAAACGAAAACGGGAACGCCCGCCGTGGCGACGCTAAAAAGGCCTCTCCTGTAAGCTTTTGCATTGAAGGGTATTTGCTATCAGATAATATATATTATCTTAAAAATAGTAGATCAAAGTTTTGGGTTGGCCGGTTGTGCCTGTTGAGCCAGTTATTCCGTCTGAAAAGGGATTTATGTCGAATTTTGCCTCTTTTAATCCCGCCAAGGCGGGAGCGCCACGGGCCCACGGGCACGATCATATCAAAATAGCATCCAAAAAGAATTTGACAACCGCCGGTAAACTTGTTACCAAGCTTTGCCGATTATTGAAAAATGCATACGGGCCGTTAGCTCAACTAGGCAGAGCACCTGACTCTTAATCAGTAGGTTGAAGGTTCGATTCCTTCACGGCCCACCAGGATCTACAGCGATTTTAAGTTTTCAAAATCCCCCTCAACTGACATTAACTGACATGGGGGATTTTTCTTTGTGCAAACCCCAATCAATAGAATTAACCGCTTCCATCTTGGCTTCACTTCTTGAATGTGTATAGCGCTCGGTCATCTGAATTGATTTATGGTTCATTAGCTGCTGCGTGATTCTGATATTCTGTTGTGTCTGCTGCAGCAAAGAGCCGAAACTATGCCGAAGATCATGGAATGTGATCCCATTAGGTGTGTTTCTGCCATAAGGGATACCAGCGCGCTCACAAGCCGCTTTTAATGCAACCTTAACATCCTTTATTGGTTGTCCCTGATAAAGGAACACATTACCCTTGCGCGTTTTGGTCTTCTTAATTGTCTCTCCCTTCATGTCCACTACATTTGAAGATTTCTTAACCTCAGACCCCCCGAGGCGCTCAAATAGGCGCTTCAAAGGCTCACCGATAGGCAGGGTAACCGGATTGCTGGTTTTTGTATCCACACCCAAATAAATCCAATCACCTCGGATCTGCTGCCATTTCAAGTTCAAAACTTCCTTGCGCCTCATGCCGGTATAAAGCACACATTCAATGATATGCTGCAAATGAACAGGACATTCTTTGAACAGCATGCGGGCCTCGTCCGGTGTTAGCCAGCACTCTCGTTTATTGTTTTCCTTTATCACGATCCACCTTAATCACTACCAGGGTAGTCATAGCAACCCTATCCAAACTTGATGGCAAAGCCTTAAACTCGGTCAGTCAGAGACTTTCCATGTTGCATTTTCCAAACTTAGGTTGCAGGCTTCAATTGTCAATTCGCCTTTATAAAATAAAAGGCAGAATACAATATCTTGTGTCTATCCCTTTATTGTTTGATCAACGAACTGTTTTTCGGATTCAATCTCGGATCTTGCCAGGCACCAATCTGATCTTCCTGGGAGCGGCCATCCAGACCGCCCATCCGCCCAGGCAAAACAAAACGCCGGAAGTGATAAAAGCCAATCGGTAATTGTCGGACAACTCAAATAAGATCCCGCCTATCCAAGGTCCAATGGTGCCACCGATGGAAAAACTGAACCAAATGAATCCGAGGGTCGCCCCAACCCTGGGTCCCTGAAAAATGTCCGTAACAGTCGCTGCTACCACAGGGGCGCACATGCCGAATCCGTAACCGAAAGCTATCGCAAAATAATAGAGCATCCAGTGACGTTCGGCGTCTTTTATCATCAGAAGGACAATCGTTGAAGAGATAACAGCCGCCAAGCCAATGGTAATGGTCGCCTCTCGCCCAATTCGATCTGAGATCATGCTGGATAAAGCGCCTAAACAAAACATCCAGCCGCTCAATGAAAGAACTGCTGAGGCATAGAGACGATCATAACCGACATCAATGGCAAAGGCGATCTGGTGGGTAACGATAATGTGGTGACCCACTCCCCACAAAGTAAATGTGGTCAAGCACAACAACCAGAAGCGATAGGTTTTCACCGCTTGAGAGAGGGTCCATTCTCGCCCCGTCCAATCCGGATCAACCACCCGCCGCCGCTCCCTTTCGATTATAGTAGAATTGTCTTCGCCCTGAACCAGGCCGTCGCGAGTCAACCCCTTTTGTCGAGGATGGTAAACCAAAATCAGATAGATGATCGGCATGAAAACGGCGGTAACTATCAATCCTTCTATCGTGTAGGCTTTACGCCAACCAAAGGTGTCAATCAGCCAGGCTACCGCCGGATAACAAGCGTAGGCTATCCCTGTGCCGAAAAAAACCAGAGAAAGAGCGATACCCCTCCGCCTTTCAAACCAGTTGCGGATCACCATGGTCAGGGGCACTGCTCCCAACAGACAAAGTCCGATCCCACAGAGCACCCCAAAAGTTAGATAAAAGTGCCATGGCATCTGCCCCCAACGGGAGAGGATCAGGCCTGAAGCAAGCAGTATCGTTCCAGTTAACATAGTCTTTCGCGATCCGAAACGGTCGACCACAGCTCCGGCCAAAGGAGCGGTTAGACCGTAGAATAAAAGATGCGTTGAAAGGATGGAGGCTCCCAGATCTCGAGGCCAACCGAATTGATCGAGCAAGGTCGGAAAAAAGACTGAAAACGAGTAGCGGGAACCATAACCAAGACCCTGAATGAGCATACCGGCAGCAACGATGTACCAACCGAAAAAAATATAGCTGGATTTTTGCCTGCGATTCATCGTCTTAGTGGTGTCAGAAATCTTCATGCGGGGCATTCTAGACCGGAGGAGTAACCGAGTCAACATACTTTATGAATATGGGGAGTCTGTGGATAAATTAAGAGACTGTCGGACAGTTCGTTTTGACAAACCGGATTATTCCTCGATGTTTGTGGGTTCTAAAATTTGGAGATGATCTTAAGATTTTAACTTTTCAAATCAATAATTAGGCTATATTTTATTATCTGTTCCTGTCAATTACCTAATCCAACTTATGCAAAGCCGTAATTGGCAATTTTTTCGATGTTGTGCTCCATGCAATAAAGCAGTCACTGGATATTAACTCTTATCTTGCCCCTTAAGCTAAATTTGTCCATGCGTTTGTGCACGCGTATGTTGGCAAATACCGGCTCAACAATAGCGATGCGCTGTGGATATATCTTACGCCCCTGATGGGTCTCTACACACAAGTTTATAGGCAACCAACGACACTACTAAATCGCCTCCTTTTCATGGTTGTGTCCTCCTTTCCCTAAATACCAAAACCCACACAATAGCAGTACCTATATTGTGGGCTTTCTGATTCCCATAGGGGTCAGCTAAGTCTCTGAAAACAAAAGGCCAAGCCACCATTCAAGACAACTTGGCCATATTGTTTAAGGCACATTGCATACAGTTTGCCCAAAAAGATGCGTTAGTGTTGTTTTAAAACCCTCAGATCATTGTGCGCTGAAAATTAGAATGCCGATGTAGAAAAATCAACATGATTTCTATGAAATTACAAGGAAATCAAAATCACTTGATTAAAGATATATTGAGAGAAACACAAATATCGCAAAAGTACAGTAACTATGATGTAAAGATCAGAACCTTCCTTTAATTAGTGGTATATTTTAGCGAACCCGTCAACCACTAATTAAAAAGGAGGTAATGATGCAATCGAAGCAAAAAGAAAGTTTCACGGGCGAAAAAATATTTTTTGGCATCGATATGCATAAGCACAGCTGGCATATCACCATCAGAACTGAGAGTATTGAGCTGTTTAACGGCAGCATACCTGGCAGATGGGAGGCTTTGCGAAAATTGCTGCACAGATATAAAGCTCAAAACATTTACGCGGTATACGAAGCGGGCTATTTTGGGTTTTGGCTACACGATCATTTGATCCAATATGGAGTTAATTGCTTGGTAACTCCGCCGAGTCTGGTCCCCCAAGAGTATGGCAATCGGGTAAAGACCGATCGGCGCGACAGCAGTAAACTAGCCCACCTATTAGCTAAGGGATTGTTAAAAAGCGTGTGGGTCCCCAGTGTTCAGGAACGCTTTCACCGCCAGGTGATCCGCCACCGCCGTCAATTAGTCGGTGATCGGGTGCGAACACAAAACCGCATCAAATCCGAGCTTTGGTTTTACGGTGTCGATTTGCCAGCGCCGCGGGGCAAGTGGTCTAAAGTGTATTTTACAAATCTACAACGAATTAAATTTAAAAACCACTGGATGCAGGCAAGCTTTAAGCGGCTGTTGGAGCAATACGAATTTTTAAGCAGTCAAATTGACAAACAGACCAAACTGCTGCGTAAATTAGCCCAATTACCGTTGTATCAGCAGCGTGTCGAGATTTTGTGCACCATCCCTGGTATTGGACTCATCTCAGCGATGGAAATACTGTTAGAACTTCAAGATGTATCCCGTTTCCAGCGCGCGGAACAATTGGCCGCTTACGTTGGCTTAACACCATCACAATACTCAAGTGCCGATAAAATCCGAATGGGCCGTATCACCGGCATTGGTAAAAATAGCGTGCGGGCAACTTTGGTTGAATCTGCCTGGAAGCTGATCTCCAAAGATAAATCTATGCGAATAAAATATGAGCAAATCAAGGCACGAGCAGGTGCTAAACGCGCTATTGTAGCGATTTCGCGCAAGCTGCTACTTCGGACAAGAAGACTTCTTTTAGACAATCAACCCTACGTATATAATCCGGTTCGTTAAAGAAGCCACAGCCATAAAAATTAATGATCGGGACAAGGCGTTTGCATATCTGTGCGCACAAGTAACCGTGACCACGCAGTACAGTTTGTCAGTCCCGTAAGAATACCTCGGGTAAATTGCATGCGGTCCCCAAAGTAAGGGGAACCACGAATAGGAGACTGGTTGGGTTCTTATATTACCACTAATATAAAAAATTAACTTTACACATAGGAGATATGCTAAAATATCACAACTTTTCAGAGCCAGTCAATTTTGCCGATATGTTTGAGATATCTTTAATTTTAATATGGCTGAGTTATTGGAGTAAAATAGCATCTTTCCCAAAGCGGGTTTTAATTAAATTCAAGTAGCCAGAGAAAAAAATTATTTAGATTTGCTATCAAGTTCAGATGCTTTTTTAAAAGCCACCTGCGCTTCCTCATGGCGGCCCAAGTGGTAAAGTGTTCCACCTTTATTGTTCCAGGCATTGGAATCATCAGGGTTCAGTTCAAGGGCTTTGTCAATTGCCTCTATGGCTTCCTCATAGCGGCCTAAGTGATAAAGTGTCCCGCCTTTCCTGTGCCAAGTATGGGAATCGTCAGGGTTCAGTTCAAGAGCTTTGTCATAGGCCTTTAGAGCTTTCTTGTAGCGGCCTAAATGATAAAGTGTCCCGCCTTTCCTGTGCCAGGCATTGTAATTGTCAGGGTTGAGTTCAAGGGCTTTGTCATAGGCCTGCAGGGCTTCCTCATTGCGGTCTAAATAATAAAGTGTTGCGCCTTTATTATACCAGGCAATGGAAACATCAGGTTTGAGTTCAAGGGCTTTGTCAATTGCCTCCAGAGCTTCCTCGTAGCGATCTAAATTATCAAGTACAACGCCCTTTCTGT
Organism: Desulfobacterales bacterium; assembly: GCA_050122495.1. Classification (GTDB taxonomy): domain Bacteria; phylum Desulfobacterota; class Desulfobacteria; order Desulfobacterales; family JAHEIW01; genus JAHEIW01. Next base: position 13,017 of record JASFIU010000061.1, read on the forward strand.
TCCAGGCAATAGAGTCGTCAGGTTTGAGTTCAAGGGCTTTGTCAATTGCCTCCAGAGCTTCCTCGTAGCGGTCTAAATAATAAAGTATTGCGCCTTTATTGTTCCAAGCACCAGAATCGTCAGGTTTGAGTTCAAGTACTTTATCATAAGCCTGCAGAGCTTCCGGATAGTCGCCTAAGTTATCAAGTACAACACCTTTATTGTTCCAGGCGATGGAATCGTCAGGGTTCAGTTCAAGGGCTTTGTCATAGGCCTGCAGGGCTTGCTCGTAGAGGTCTAATTGATAAAGTATTCCACCTTTTCTGTTCCAGACATTGAAATCGTCAGGCTTAAGTTCAAGAGCTTTATCATAAGCCAGCAAGGCTTCCTCGTAGCGGTCTAATTTATCAAGCGCTCCGCCTTTTCTGTACCAGACATTGGAATCGTTAGGCTTGAGTTCAAGAGCTTTGTCATAGGCCAGCAAGGCTTCCTCGTAGCGGTCTAATTTATCAAGCGCTCCGCCTTTTCTGTACCAGACATTGGAATCGTCAGGCTTAAGTTCGAGAGCTTTGTTAATTGCCCGCAGGGCCTCCTCGTAGCGCCCTAATTTATCCAATGTCCCGCTTTTTCTGTGCCATATATCTGGATCGTTCGGGTTGAGTCCAAGGGCTCTTTCATAGACCTGCAGAGCTTCCTCATTGCGGCCTAAATTATCAAGTGCAATACCTTTATTGTACCAGGCAATGGAGCTGCCAGGATTCAGTTTAAGGGCTTTGTCAAAGGCCTGCAGGGCTTCCTCATTGCGGCCTGATTTACCAAGTTCAATGCCTTTTCGGTGCCAAGCATTGGAATCCTCATCCACCACATCAGCATCAGAATCTTTTGTCACGTGACAAATTGGACAAAGGACTTTATTATCGCCAGTGACAAACCAATTATGATGTCTGATTTTCAAAGCAATGTGATGAGAGCTCATAAAAAAAGAACTGCTATCATATATTTCCGAATCAATTTCTTCAGGATATTGTACACCACATTTATCGCATGTTATTTTATATGAAACACCCACTATCGTATCTTTTCAATTTTAGTTTGTCGAATTGTATGCTTCTTCCATTATTC
>JASFIU010000062.1:0-14023 GCA_050122495.1 Desulfobacterales bacterium
CTTTGGATTCGGCCTCGTCCAGCACCTTGCCGGGAGCCTCCTGGTCTTGAGCAATGTTCATGAGCAATGGTGGGCTGGGAGGCTGACGCCAGGCTGCCCCCACATCGACCGCAGCCTGGATGCCCGCCAGGCCGGCATCGATGCCGGCCAGCATGGCAATGCCCTGCTTCATCAAACGCGCTGCAACCGACTCCGAAATCGTATCTGAAAAGGTGGCCAGCACCGCGCCCTTGGTGCCGGTCTGTTTTGCGGCGCGGACAAAACCCCTCTCGGCACCGCCCCAGGTCGACTGATCACAAAGGTCTTCTCGCGGGTAATCCAGCAGACACAGTGCAACATCGAAGCCTTCTGACAGAAGCGCGCTAAAGTTCTTCGCATTCTGTTCTTCGTCATTCCAGTCGAACATCTGGAAATCGAACGGATTGGCAGCCACAATCCGCTCGTGCACCGTTGCACGCAGACGTTGGGCCGCCTTTTCGGACAACGGGGGCATGCTCAGGCTCGGGCCCATAGCATCAGCAAGGAGTGTGAGATCACCGCCCGAGGTGCTCATGGCCGCGATGCGGCCGCCGTCCAAGGGACCCAGAATGTGCAGCACCTTGAGCGCTTCGATAAGCGCTTCCAGAGAATCGACTCGTGCCACGCCGAGGCGCTCGAACAGCGCACTCATCAGAACGTCGGAACCGGCCAGCGATGCAGTATGAGACACCACTATTTTCTGGGCGACCTCGGAGCGGCCGACTTTCATGGCAACGATGGGCTTGCCCAGTTCCCGCGCGACGTTGACTGCCTCCTGAAACGCCTTCGGATCGGGCATCGTTTCTAAAAAGAGTCCCAGCGCGCTGACCTGCTCCTGTCGGGCAAAGGTATGAATGGCATCATGAAGATCGAATTTTAACCTGTTGCCCAGGGATACCATGTAGGCTACGGGCAGACCGCGCCGCTGCATGGTGAGGTTGAAGCCCACGTTCGACGACATGGTGATAATGGCCACACCTTCGTCAACCCTTCGCCCGCCCTGCTGGTCGGGCCAGAGCATCGCTCCGTTAAGATAGTTAAGGAGCCCGTAACAATTTGGTCCGACCAGGGGCATGTCACCCGAGGCCTCTAAAAGCGCTGCTTCCAGTTCGGAACCTTCCGCGCCCGCCTCGGTAAAGCCCGTGGCATAGCAGATGGCGCCGCCCGCTTCCCGCGCAGCGAGATCTCTAACGATGTCGATGGTAATATGGCGATTCACACCCACGTACGCAGCATCGGGGCTTTGCGGCAGATCCTGCACCGAGCGGTAGACGGTGCGCCCCAGGATTTCCGTTTTTTTGGGATGGACCGGCCAGATCTCCCCCTTGAATCCCATACGATCGCTCTGGCGAATCACCTCCTGGGCCTGGGCACCGCCGAAAACGGCAATGGAACGCGGTTTCAAAAGACGCTCAAATGACATGTGTTGACCTCCTGCGGACGGATTGCGTTAAAAACCTCTAGCATATCTTCTAGGAATTCGTAAAACAGACCGGAAGATTCAATTTTTTCATTTAATTTCTGTGTATTTTGCGGACGGCCCTCCGCAGATGGGGCAGGTCGCTTCCGGAACCTCCGAAAGGGTGGAACCGCAATTTTGGCATACAAAATATGGTGACGGGCTGCCTTCGATCTTCCGGGTTAGCAATCCAAAAAATATACCCGTGCCGGATTTAATTTTCTCTTTTTCCTGGCATTATATTCCTCCAATGGGGATATCGTTGTTGGTTTTATGACCCAATCACAGATTAAAATGCAACTATTTTCTAAACAAAGGATTGATTAATTGCTAAAAAATGTTAAATGAGCTTTTCTTTGCGCGCGTAAAGCGGCATAATAGACTAGAAGTGGCTTCAAAACCCCATAAATAAGTGAACTAAAGTTTAAAGTGATCTAAAGTGACTAAAATTGTAGAATTCTACTATTTAATATAAAAGATGGAGCGCCACGCGGCGCAAGCGCCTGCGCTGCGCGAGCGACGCCTTAACTTTAGTCACTTTAGGCACTTTTGCCCTTGATGCACACATTAATTTGTTAAAATCAAGACGTGTAATCCCGCGTTCAAGCGGGAGACCTGATCTGAGATTTTGAAACCACTTCTAAGCACATAAACTACGAAATGAAATGAGATCCACCGAAGCCATGGGTTGGCATTTCAGGATTCGAACCCAATCCGGGAAGAGAAAATAAAAAATGAATGGAATTGATAATACCAAATGGGAAAATCGGGTCGTTTCTCCCGAGGAGGTCCTGGCGCATATCAAACCGGGGATGACCATTTTTCTGGGCAGTGGCGTGGCCGAACCGCGAACATTGATGAAAACACTCATCGATTCCGGTCTGTCCAATACCAATGATCTGGAATTGATTCAGTTGACCAGCCACAGCGATATTTTTTCACTAAAAAAATTGGATTGGCAAAAGTACCGCCTGAAAACGTTTTTTTCCACCTGGGCGTCCACCGAGGCGGTCGTGGCCGGTAGTGTCGATTTGATTCCGGGCCGCTTTTCACAGATCCCGCGGATTATCAAATCCAAAAGGCTGCCCATTGATGTGGCCTTTATTCAAATCACGCCTCCCAATGAAGCCGGATATTGCAGCCTCGGGATGGCCGTTGATATTGCCCGCGAAGCCATGGAGCAAGCCTCGGTGGTGGTGGGCGAAATCAATACCGAGATTCCCTTCACCTTCGGCGATACCATTGTCCCGGTTTCGGATTTTGACCTGCTGATAAAATCAACCGAATCGCCGACCTATTTTAAACGCTGGCCGGTTACCAGCGTCATCGATCAGGTAGCCGCCAATATCGCCCAGGTGATCGAAGACGGTGATTGCCTCAGCTTTTTCACCGGTTCCCTGTTTGAGGCGCTGGCGCGGCACCTTGTCCACAAGCGTCATCTGGGCATTCATTCATCTTATTTTACGGATGCGTTAATGGATCTGGTTAAAAGTGGTGCGGTCAGCAATTACCGCAAGGCGGTTTTCAGGGGCAAATCCGTAGCTTCCTATGCCCTGGGAACGCCGGAACTGATGACCTGGTTGGACCATAATCCACTGGTGGAATTTCAAAGCCTTGAACAGGTGTTTGATCCGACCCGAATCGCCCGCAATCCTAATTTTGTTGTGGTGGACGTAGCCCGCAAATTGGATCTGTTGGGCCGCATATCTTTTTCAGCCGGGAAGGGGAATATTATTTCGGGGCCGGGCCAGGCGGCAGACATGTTTACAGGTGCTGAGATCTCCCGCGGCGGACGCGCCGTAATCGGAATGACCAGCCGTAACGCAAAGGGGGACCCCAATATCGTGGTGATGCTGCGTAACCTTCGCAACCAGTTCCATATGCGTGAATCCATTGATGCGGTGGTCACCGAATACGGTATTGCCAACTTGAAATGGCGCACCATCCGTGAGCGCGCTCAAGCCCTGATCGATATCGCTCACCCCGATGACCGCCAAAAACTCGTCGAGCAGGCCAAGGAAAAAAAGATTTTGTTCAGTGACCAGATTTTTTTGTCCGAGAGCGCCCATTTATACCCCAGCGAAATCGCAACAAAACACACCTTCAAGGGCGGATTGAAGGTTCGTTTCAGAGCTATAAAACCATCCGATGAGGAAGCCATGCGGCGCTTTTTCTATCGTTTTTCAAATACAACGGTTTTTCGACGATTCTTGTTTCCGATCTCCACTATGCCCCATGACAAAATACAAGGATACGTCAATGTGGATTACAGACAGGTGATGTCCGTGGTGGCCTTTGCGGGGGAAGCCGATCAGGAGACCATCATTGCCGAAGCACGATATGTTAAAGATAAACAAAGCGCCTACGGCGATGTGGCCTTCATCGTGGATGAAAAATATCAGGGACACGGTATTGCCACATACCTCTATAAAATGCTGATACGGCTGGCAAGAGAGCGCGGTTTGAAGGGTTTTACCGCTGAGGTGCTGCAGACCAATAAAGAGATGATGAGCGTTTTTGAAAAAGGCAATCTGGGGATCGATGCCCGTTTACAGGATGGTTTATACCGGCTGACGATTCCCTTCGATTCGCAATCCACGACTTAATCTAAATTTGATTGTTTTATCGACCACCTGGCGGAGAACTTTTTGTTCTTCTTCTAAATAGCGCAGATGCGCAAGCGCTTCCCCGGTGGCAAACCACTTCTGTGCAACCGGAAATTGATCCCAGCGTTCACAATTTATATCCCAGGTCATCTGTGAGGCGACCTTATATGCACTCATGGGGCCGTTATTAAGGATCGCCAGGACCTCGTCCAATCTGTTGGTATGATGTTTTTTCAGCTCTTCGATCCTGGCCCGATGGTTGTCAATCAGACGCCGGTGCCCGGGCAAAACCAGATCAACCTGCAATTTGCTTACTTTATCGAGGCTGGCCAGATAGTGCTTTAAATGATTATCCTTATCCGACCAGCATTGGATATTGGGTGTGATGTCAATCAAGATATGATCTCCGGCCACCAGAATCTTCTTGTTGGGCTCATACAGGCAGGTGTGCCCCATGGTGTGGCCGGGGGTGGCGACACATCTGAAATGATAGGACCCCGCATCAATGACATCGCCATCATCTAAAACCTTTAAATCCGGGATCCAGTCCGTGCCGTATCGGGCACCTGGATGTTTGTCGATCGCCGCCTCGAGCTGATCTTTGGGAAAACCATTTTGACCGGCATATGCAACCATGGCCCCAAAACCTTCCCAGGATTCCATCAGCTCCTTATCCGGGCGGCTGAAAAAGAGATTGGTGGAATCCGTGGCCAGTTCTGATACTAAGCCGAAATGGTCAGCATGCAGATGCGTGATAAATATGTCGCTTTTAGATAAATCAATTCCCAAAGTATCCAGGCCCTTGTGCATGGCTTCGAGGCACTCGGTGCGGTTTAAGCCGGTATCAATAATCAGGCTCCTATCGGGATCCTTGATGATATAAGAATTCAGATATTTTAGAGGGCTATCCGGTAAGGGGATTTTGTTTCGAAACAGGTTCGGCAATACTTCTTCGCACATGAGTTCAACCTTTCAGGTTTCGATTTCAAAGGTTCAGGTTTCAAAGGTTCAGGGTTCTGGGTTTTTAAAAGATGAACGTCCAACATTGAACGTTGAACATCCAACGTCGAACAGTTGATTGGAAGTTCGATGTTGGGCGTTAATTTTTTCACTTTTTTTGAGCCTTTGAACCAGGGAACTGGCTATACCATATCTGCAGACGTAGCAAAATGCTAAATGTTTCAAATAGCGATTTAGCGGCGATATTTATAAGTAGTGTAATCAACCAGGGTGGCGCTGATGTTCATTGTTTCAGGTGCCAGTGCACGCAGCGTCGGTGCGCTGAAGACGGCCATGGCCGCTTCTGGAATTTTGCCGTGCACTCTGAGCTTGACGATGCTGTCTTGCGGAATTTCAAACAGGCGGGATTGAATCCAGGCCTGGATCGCAGCCCCCTTCATCCCCGCAGCGTGCAGTTCCAGCTGGATCATGGGACGCACGGGCAGTTCATGAAATGTCCATCGCGTTAGCGCTCCGGCGGCAGGTTTTCCGGTTTCAAACTCCAGAATTAAATAGCCTTTCCTTTCATTTTTTTCGGCAAAAGAGGTGCGCTCGATCGAACCGGGATAAAATACAGGCGCACCGAGCGTTCGGCCTTTCAAGTCTGTGGTCAATACCTGAAAACGGTGAATGTGCCCGGCCAGAACCGCACTGAATCCCGGGGGGGTGTCGCCGATGCGGATGACGTCATGGGCGTATCGGAAAGTATAGTCACGGGGGCCGACGGTGGCCCCGTCCACCGATTGGTGAATACAAAGGACGTAACCGTCAGCCTTTACCTGCTGCCAGCCGGTTTGCGCAACGATGCTCAAGAAATCCCGGCGGATTCCGGTCCCCGTCTGCGACGTTTGATGCGCGGACGAAAGGGCAGGTCAAATCCAAGGTGGGTATCGGCAATCAGCAGGATTCGGATTATACCCATGGTAATATTTTTGCCAGGTGTCGGTTGCTTAGAATTGCGTTCGGGCTCAGGCGAATTTCCACATGACGGCCTTCGGTGACCAGCCGGCGCAATTCGGTAGTGACCACCCGCAGACGCTCGTAAGTCGTTAAATTAAATATTTTCTGTCGATTTGGGATGCGCTTGGCATATCCGGCTGTTAGGGGTGTTTTTTTGCTGATGGGCAGTTTCTGGCGATGTCCGACGGCGCCGTTTTCAAACAGCAGGATAATTTTGCTGCGGCCCTCAGGGTTTCGGGTCTCCCAGGCCAGCGCTGATTCGCTCAGCAGGCACAGCCAGCGGGATCGGCGAATCAACAGCGCGCTGCGCATACAAAATTTTTCGATCGCGCGGGCAACCGCTTCAGGCGTCCAGCTCGGTGCCTCATCGACTTCCGTCGCCGGATCGACCGCCTCTTCCGCAACGGTTTCCGGCCCGTTTTCGGACTTGGCCTTTCTAAGCTCCTCGAGGCGTTCATGCCAGAGCTCACATCCAAGCCCGCGCACGAATCGTAACGGGGGCGCCTGCCTTAACCGCGTCTGGTGATCTTGGCCGAATAAAGCCAGTCCCTGGGTCAAACAATCCGGTTCCGGGGCGTAGGCTTCCGGCATACCCAGAATGGCGTAACCGATCTGAAGCTTATCATCTGGGGGGGTGGTGTGACGGTTGGCATACCAGGTACCAAAGGCCGGGATGGCATCGGTGAAGTGTCCCGCGGGGAGCGGTCCGATGCAGTTGATTTTGTCGGCTTTACCGGAGCACGTTTGCAGATCCCTGGAGCAAAACATCAATTTGCGCTGCCCTTCTTGCAGGGCGATGTTGTATGGCGGTGAATGCCGCTTGATTTCATCAGACTCCAGCATGGCCGCCTCTAATGCTGAGCCCGTCAACGTCACATCCAGGTCGGCGGCCTGGCTGAGCATTTCCAGCGTATGTTCCGCCTGGGATCCTTTCTGCCGGAAATAGCTGTTGACCCTTTGCTTGAGCGATGTGGCCTTGCCGATGTAGAGCAAATCTCCATTGGAGCGCAGCATACGATAAATACCGGGTGTTTCAGGCAGGTTGAGACGAATTTCGCTTTTCATCGGATAATTTCGGCCGGTTCGGCTTTGAGGACTGTTACGATGCAGCCATTCCGTCAGTTGATCTAAAGTGTGAACGTTGTATTCCATTCCGAGCAGTCGGATCAAATTCTGCCAGATGACGGCTGTGGCTACAGCGTGATCTGAACTGCGGCGCTGTTGGGGCACGGAGTGCCCGAAGTAGCCGGCCACCGCCCGCAGCCCTCTGCGCGGCAGACCGGGCAACAGGCGTTTTGCGATTTCGTGGGTGCAGATTATGTGTAAGGGGAAGGTCGCCCTGGTATTGCTCTCAGCATGCAGATGTTTAAGAAAAGGCTCTTCAAAACGGGCATAATGGATAAGGGTCGGACAGGTATCCATGTGATTGGCGGCGGCGGTCGCCTGTGCGGTTTTAATAAGGCGCGGCCAGATGCGGGCCGCCGGGAGCGCTTTTTCCAAAGCCTCTTTAGATATCCCGGTTACGCGTTGCACCGCCGGGGGAATTTCGGCATCCGGCGGCAAGCTGGCCAGGTAAGATTTTACGGACAGGATTTTTGGGCGAGCGGCTGCTGCGGCGCTGGTCTTGACCCAACCGATTTCAAGAAGGTGCCCTTTTTGGGGGTTGGCACCGGTGGCCTGGCAATCTACCGCCAGAACCTGTAGCGTTTTCAAGGGAATTTTCATCTGTTGAAGATTAGCTAAATCAGAATTATCATTTACGGGTCAGTTGTTCGTCGTCAGTTGTCAGTTGCCGGGAGAGAACGAGGTCATCGATTATTGCAACGGACTACTGACGACCCGCGACAGACATTGGTGTAAACTGTTTGGTAACCTACCGTAAAGCAGGAATTCTGTCAAAGTTGGGTGTTGCGTTTTAATGAATTGATTTTATTTTTTGTTTTAATGAAGTCAATATGTTAAAAGATAATTAACGCTTAATTTCATACGGATAAAAACGGAAGGCTAAATGGAACCTGCATTTCACGATGCCTTAAGTCATCTTAAGGACCATATCCCCGGCCTGGCGAAATTGCTCAAATTTGGTGACAGCTCGGATATTGCTTCCTGGATCAATATCGTTGAGGCCAAATTGATCCCCCGGTTTTCATCGGATTTCCCAATTGTGGCGGCCATCTGCGGCGGAGGTTCTTCGGGGAAATCGACCCTGTTTAATGCACTCTCGGGCGAGCGACATGCGCCGATCGGTGGCCGGGCCGGCATCAATCGCCGGGTGCTATTTTCGATTCCCGAATCCCTGGTGGAACAAAACCGGGTGGTTGCCGATCTGGTCGAACCGTTTAAATCAGATTTGCAGCCGCTCAGAGACAGCGATGAACTGACCACTCCCGGTAATCCGCTATATGTCATCAATCGTTCGGGGCCGAAAGAACTTGTTTTGCTGGACACGCCTGACTTTGACACCGGCGCCAGAGGCGAATACGTTAATCGGGATGTGACCCGCATGGCTCTGGAAGCATCGGATATTTTCATTTATATTTTTACCAACTCGAACTACAACAACCGGGACAACACCGACTTTATGGCCCGCATGCTCACCGGCATCGGCAAACGCAAGTGTTTTCTGATCTATCGCGTCTACCCCAGCTTCAGCGATGAGGAGGTGCAAGAGCATGCCATGACCGTTGCCGGGGGTATATACGGAAATGATGCCCAAGACAATCTTCTGGGTATCTACCGTGCCGATGAAGACAACCGGGTGGCGGCCGCCCAGCAGAACGTCAAGCTGCGGCCCGTGCCCGCCAAAGGGTCTGACTTTATTTCTGCACTAGCATCCATCGATGCGCCCGCTTTAAGGCTCGAACTGCACGGGTCCATTTTGGCCGACGTACTCAAAAAGGCCGACCGCTTCCTTGACCATGCCGGGCGCGCCCTTGACGAGCTGCGCCTTTATCTCGATGGATTTCAAACCGTCCAGAGCCAATACGTGCATGAAGCCTTGAAGCATTTCCCGATGGACCGTGTCATGAAGCGCTTTGCCAAAATCTGGGCCAAAACCGATCCGGCGCATATTAAGTTGATGCGTAAAACCGGCAGTGTGATTGGGTTTCCCTTAAAGGTCCTCTGGGGCGCTGCGGGCTGGGCCAAGGATAGCGTATCTTCAAACAAAGCCGAGCCGGCTGATTCCGAAAATTATCAGAAGAAAATGGAGGAGGATCTGGTAACCGCGGTCACCAGTTTGCATGCCCAAGCCATCGGCCCCCAGATTACGGTTGCGGGATCTTTAAACGATCCGGTTGTCAAGCGAATGTCCGATTTGGTTGATCATCTTCGCGTTCGGAAGAACGGTGGCGCGGTTAAAAATCCCCGGACCGAATCTGCCGATCAGGACCAGGTTCTGCGGTTCTTTGTCGATACCCCTCCGGCCGTTTTCGCGGAGCAAGCGCGCCTGAAAGATCGGGATTTTAGATCGATTTTGCAATCCATCCTATCCCAAAAGGAGGAACTGGTAGACATCCCAAAGGATATGGTAGCGGATCTCAAGGAGCTTGCTGAACATTTTCGCAGTAAAATGGGGGTATGGGATAAAATTAGAGAGACTTTTTGGGCTTCTTTAAACGTTCTACCGGCAACTGTGGCCGTTACCTACGTGCTTTCCACCGGAGATCCGGTCGGCGCTGCCGGGATAAAAGTCAAATTGACCGGACTTTTCGGCGCCAAAGATCTTTACGCCCTGGTGGCCATACCGGTAACGACTCAGTTAAAGAAGGCCGATCAACAGCAGCTCGAAATCATGTTGGGACCGATTGCCGAGGCCTGGTTTAATCACAAATTAAAAAAGGTGCAGCAGCTTTTTGAGCAAAGCATCACTGCCGGCACGATCCGCATGGTTAACGATACCATTGAGCAGGCAACCGCCAAGATCGAAGAAATTAAAAACAGCATGGAAATCTGTGCAAAGGGATTAAAGTAGAAATGAATCTAGATCGCAATACCGCTGCCTTAAAAGCCATGGGCAGAATCGAGGGATTTAAAAATGATTTGCACAGGCTGAATTCCGAACTCAGCCGCGCCCCCCTTTGGCTTCCGGGTCGCGGGCTTGAAATCCAGTGCGGACAGGCCGTTCGTATGATTGGAGACATCGCCGAGCGCTTCGAACGTAAGCTGGTGGTCACGCTTGTGGGCCCCAGCGGCTCGGGCAAATCCACCCTCTTAAATGCGCTGGCCGGCGTTGATGATCTTTCCAGGATCGGCCATCGGCGGCCGACGACCGATCATTTAATTATTTTTAGCGGCGATTCAGACGACCAAAGCGATACCGGTCAGCTGGCCGAAGCGCTTGATAGTGAAATTGTCGAAATCCGCTCCAACCCGGCTGCCGATCGCTTCGAGCACGTGCTCTTGATCGACACGCCGGATACCGACAGTAGCGCTTTTAAAAAACACATCCCTATTGTCGAACGGGCCATCACCCGGTCGGATATGCTCATCTGTGTGTTTGATGCTGAAAATCCCAAACGACGCGATCATGTCGATTTTTTGGCATCCTATATTCGCAAGTTCAGCGGAGAATCCTTGGTGTGCGTCTTAAATAAATGTGACCGGCTGGATGAGCCGGAGCTTAAAGATCAGATTGTGCCTGATTTTCTAGAGTACATCCGTATGGGCTGGCAAATGCCGGCGGACCGTGTTTTTTGTATATCCGCCCGGCGGAACCTGAAAGAACCGGACTGGGATAAAACCGCCGGTCCCAGGCATGATTTTGACGAGTTTGAAGATCTGAAACAATTGGTGCTCCATACCATCAATCGGGCCGGGTTTATCGTTGATCGTCGGCTCGAAAACGCCGAACGCCTGCGGGATTTCGTGTATGAGGAGGCCGGCCGCGAAGTGATCAAGAATAAAGCCGTTTTGGTCGATGCCGCCGGCCAGATCGCAGCGGCTGAAAAAAAAGCCCTGGACAACGCCGTTTCCGGCATGCAGGAAAACGCAACCCGACAGTTTTTCGGACTCAATGTCGTGGTTTACCAGAAGTTGGCCCAGCGGTGGCTGGGTCCTATGGGTTGGATGATTGCCATCTGGGCCAGGCTGTTAATATTTGGCAGTGGAATTATGGCTGTTTTTCGATTCGGCCGCCCCTTGCGCCAGGTGTTCGGCACCTTATCGGCATTAAGGCATTCAAAAGATGCCAAATCCGCCATCGAAGATTCTGAAAAAGATCAACGCATGGCAGCGGCTTTTAGAAATTATCGGCTGGTTGTGCTGGAACACTGGCCCGGAATCGCCCAATCCCTGGTTCAAGGGGGCTTTGACAGCTCGATTCGCAAGGTGGAGGATGCGCTTGCCGGGACAGATGATTTCAAAGACAGGCTCGCTTTCGTCTGGACCGATGCCCTAGACGCAGAAATCGAACACCTAACCGGCAAACTGAGCGGCTTATTTCTGCAAATCCTTTTTAATATACCGGCCATCGGCATTCTGGGTTATTGTGGCTGGCTCACCCTGCAAACCTTTTTTAGCGGCAGCTATCTTTCCGGTGATTTTTTTATGCACGCTTTCTGGGCCATCGGCATTATTCTGTTTTTAAGCTTCTTCCTTTTGCAGCTGTGCATCCGGGCCGCAGCAGGTGCCGGGCGCATTACCGCCAGAGCGTTTGAAAAGCTGAAAAGCCAACTTGAACATTTGAACGATTTTAATCGTAACCCGCTAAAATCCCAGCTTGAAACCGTTCTAAATCTGGCGGATTTGGCCGAATCAAAACCTGAATAGGCTTTCTGGCTAACTACCGGAAATATAATTATAATTACTCGGCTCATGGTATCTGGTCTTAAATAGGTGTCAGTGTTCAGGTGTCAGGTGTCAGCAAACACATGATAGGTGGCAGAAAACAGAAGCCGAACAGGCTAGCTTCTTTATTATCTGTCTTCTGTTCTCTGTCCTCTGAACACTGACACCTGACACCTGAAACCCCTTTTTTTGTGATGGCCCGCTGCAGCATATGTGAAAAGAATTCACCGGACACCTCCAAAACGCTTGGCCTCTGTCTGGCGTGTATTCGCCGGCGCCCGCGTCAAGCACTGGAAATTGCCGCACGGGTGCACCGGGAGAGCCGGGCGGCTTTTGGACTGCCGGCCCGCCCACCGGACCATCCAGAGGGGTTGGCCTGCAATATCTGTGTGAACCGCTGTCGCATGGCTGAAAATGAGATCGGCTATTGCGGGTTGCGCCGCAACCATAATAGCCGTCTTGTGGGCGTGTCGCCGACAAGCGCAAAGCTCTCATGGTACCATGATCCGCTGCCCACCAATTGCGTTGCCGATTGGGTCTGCCCCGCCGGCACCGGAGCCGGTTATCCCAAATTCGCCAATCGTTGCGGAGCTGAAATCGGATTTAAGAATCTGGCTGTTTTTTTTCAAGGTTGTTCGTTTAACTGTCTGTTTTGCCAAAACTGGCATTTTCGAAACGAAACATTTGCGTCTCCTCTTCGGACGGTGGATGAACTGGTCGCGGATTCGAACGAACAAACCTCCTGCATATGTTATTTCGGTGGAGATCCCGCACCGCAGATGCCCTTTTCCCTTAAAGCGTCAAAGCGGGCCCTGGAAAAATCAACCGGGCGGATTCTGCGGATCTGCTGGGAGACCAATGGCTGCGTAAATCCGGACCTGCTCGATCAGATGCTGGAAATCGCCGGGGACTCCGGCGGCTGTATAAAATTTGATCTTAAAGCCTGGGATCCGTCGCTGCATATCGCTCTGACCGGCGCCACCAATCAACGCACCCTGAGCAACTTTACCCGTGCGGCTGAAAAATTCGGCCGCCGGCGGGTTCCGCCGCTACTGATTGCCAATACCCTGCTGGTGCCGGGCTATATCGATCAAGAGGAAATTGCCGCTATTGCCGGATTTATTGCCGGGCTCAACCCGGAGATTCCATACAGCCTGCTGGCTTTTCATCCCCAATTTCTCATGTCGGATATGCCCACGACCTCAAAAAAGCTGGCAAATCAGTGCCGCCAGGCAGCGCAGAACGCAGGGTTGCAGAATGTACGCCTTGGAAATGTGCATCTGTTGGTCTAAGGCTTTCAATTTAAGATTTGGAAAATCTTGCGAAAACGCTAAATCCAGATTTTTGCGCTAATTTTGCGATTAATAGTTACGAGTTACGGGTTACGTGTTAATTGTCTTTTACGGTCAACCCGCAACTCGCAACCCGAAACTCGAAACAATTCATGCGGTTGTATCTCTGAATGGGCGAAAAGGTAAAAGAATCTGAGAAACTTGGTATGGCCAAGACCAACCTCCTGATCACCGGCCTGCCCGGTTCGGGCAAAACCACGGTTTTCAGGCGACTCGTAGATAAACTGCGCCATCTAGATCCGGCTGGATTTTTTACGGCCGAAATTCGAAAAGATGGGGGGCGAGAGGGGTTTGGCCTCGCCAGTCTGGACGGGCGAACTGGAACACTTGCCCATGTTGATTTTCGCACCGGTTATCAGGTAGGAAAATACGGTGTTGACGTTGCCGGATTTGAAGCCTTTATTGAGCCTTTACCGGTTTTAGCTTCCGAGACCGGCCTCGTGATGATCGATGAAATCGGTAAGATGGAATGTTTATCCGCCAGATTTACAAAAATAATCAACGACGTTTTAAATTCTGATAAGCCGCTGATCGCAACTATCGCTCAAAAAGGCGGCGGTCTGATTGCAGATTTGAAAAAACGATCGGACGTGCAGCTTTTTCATCTAACCCATGAAAATCAGGAAGAGACGGTTGGGCGAATATGTGCGATTATGTCTAAAATGGAGTAATGGAGTAATGGAGTAATGGAGTATTGGAGTGTTGGGGTATCGAAATTGAATCGTTTCGGGTTTCGCGTTCCGGGTTCCGGGTTAACATATTCCACGTCAACTCAGCCCTGCAAAACCCGCAACTCGCAACCCGCAACACGTAACGAAAGAACAAATCCAACACGCCATTTG